>JBGSTI010000527.1:0-13258 GCA_041736605.1 Sphingomonadaceae bacterium | reverse complement strand
GCGACCAGCGACAGCGTGCCGATGCCAAATTCCTCAGCCCCCAGAATAGCGGCAATCACGATATCGCGTCCGGTCTTCAAACCACCATCGGTGCGCAGCCGCACGCGGTGGCGCAGGCCATTGAGGGTCAGCACCTGATTGGTTTCCGACAGCCCCATTTCCCACGGCGTGCCGGCATATTTGATGCTGGTCAGCGGCGATGCGCCAGTGCCGCCATTATGGCCAGCGACCAGAATCACATCGGCATGCGCCTTGGCCACACCTGCCGCCACGGTGCCGATCCCGGCCTGGCTGACCAGTTTCACGCACACGCGGGCGCGCGGATTGATCTGTTTCAGATCATAGATCAGCTGCGCCAGATCCTCGATCGAATAGATATCATGATGCGGCGGCGGCGAGATCAACATCACGCCCGTCGTCGAGTGACGCAGCCGCGCAATCATGTCCGTCACCTTGAAACCGGGCAACTGGCCGCCCTCGCCAGGCTTGGCCCCTTGCGCGACCTTGATCTCGATTTCTTCGGCTGCGCCCAGATATTCCGCCGTCACGCCAAATCGGCCCGAGGCGATCTGCTTGATCGAGCTATTGGCATTATCGCCATTGTCATAGGGCTTGAAACGCGCCGAATCCTCGCCGCCTTCGCCCGACACCGCCTTGGCCCCGATGCGGTTCATCGCGATGGCCAAAGTCTCATGGGCTTCGGGCGACAGCGCGCCCAGCGACATGCCCGGCGTCACGAACCGCTTGCGGATTTCGGTGATCGCCTCAACTTCGTCAATCGGCACCGCCTTGCGGCTGGAGCTGAATTCCAGCAGGTCGCGCAGATAGACGGGCGGCTGGTTGCGCACGCCTTCGGCAAACTGCAAATAGCTGGAATAGCTGTCATGGCTGACGGCGTGTTGCAGCAAGTGCATGAGCTCGGCGGAATAGGCATGCGCTTCCCCGCCATGGCGCTGCTTGTACAGACCACCAATCGGCAGACGCACGACCGCCGGATCAAACGCATCATCATGCCGCCATTTGGCGTTGAGATGCAGCGAGGCATAGCCTTCGCCCGAAATCTTGGACGGCATGCCGGGGAACAGATCATTGACCAGCGCCCGCGACAGGCCAACCGCCTCGAAATTATAGCCGCCGCGATAGCTAGAAATTACCGCGATCCCCATTTTCGACATAATCTTGAGCAGGCCTTCATCAATGGCCTTGCAAAAACGCTTTACGCAATCGTCCAGCGCCATATCGCCAAACAGGCCGCGCGCATGGCGATCGGCGATGCTGGCTTCGGCCAGATAGGCGTTAACCGTGGTCGCGCCGACACCGATCAGCACGGCAAAACCATGCGTATCAAGGCATTCCGCCGAACGCACATTGATGGATGCAAAGGAACGCAGCCCCTTGCGCACCAGATGCGTGTGCACCGCCGCTGTCGCCAATATCATCGCCATGCCGACACGGTCGGCGCTGATATTCTCATCGGTCAGGAAGATTTCGGTCTTGCCCTCGCGCACCGCCTGTTCGGCTTCGGCCCGGATACGCGCAATCGCGGCGCGCAATTCTTCGGGGCCATTTTCGGCAGAGAATGTGCAATCAATTTCGGTCGCCAGCTTGCCAAAGCCTGCCTTGAGGCGGCCCCAAGTGCGGCAATCGACCACCGGGCTTTCCAGCACCAGCACATTGTCGTTCTGGCCACCTTCATCAAGGATATTGGCCAGATTGGAAAAGCGCGTTTTCAGGCTCATCACATAGCGTTCGCGCAGACTGTCAATCGGCGGGTTGGTGACCTGGCTGAAATTCTGGCGGAAAAACTGGCTGATGGTGCGCGGCTTGGCCGAAATCACCGCCAGCGGCGTATCATCGCCCATCGATCCAATGGCTTCCTTGGCATCCTCGACCATCGGGGCCAGCACCATTTCCAAGTCTTCAAGGCTCAGACCAGCCGCCACCTGACGGCGCATAAGCTCGCTGCGATCCCATGACGGGGCCGGGCTGTCGACATCGGGCAGATCGTCAATCGTGCGGAAATCCTTGACCATATCGGCATAAGGCTGCTCGCCCGCAATCCGGTCCTTGATCTCGCGATCATGATAGAATTTGCCCTCGGCCAGATCGACCGCAATCATTTCGCCGGGGCCAAGCCGCCCCTTTTCGACAATGTCGGTTTCCGGCAACAGAACCATGCCGGTTTCCGACCCGATCACCAACAGATTGTCGCGCGTCAACGTATAGCGCAGCGGGCGCAGCGCGTTGCGATCAACGCCCGCCACGGCCCAGCGGCCATCGGTCATCGCCAGCGCCGCAGGACCATCCCACGGTTCCATCACGCTGGCCAGATAGCGATACATCGCCATATGGCTTTCAGGCATGGCTTCATTGCCGCTCTGCCAGGCTTCGGGCACCAGCATCAGCTTGGCTGTCGGCGCATCGCGGCCCGACCGGCAGATGGTTTCAAACACAGCATCCAGCGCCGCCGTATCCGAAGCACCCGCCGGGATCACCGGCTTGATATCTTCCTGATATTCGCCGAACGCCAGGTTTGCCATCTTGATTTCGTGGCTCTTCATCCAGTTCTTGTTGCCCCGGATGGTGTTGATCTCGCCATTATGCGCCAGACAGCGGAACGGCTGGGCCAGCCACCATTGCGGGAACGTGTTGGTCGAATAGCGTTGGTGGAAAATCGCCACCCGGCTTTCAAAGCGCGCGTCTGTCAAGTCAGGGTAAAAGCTGCTCAGGCTTTCTGCGAGGAACAGACCCTTATAGATGATCGACCGGCACGACAGCGAACAGACATAGAAATCCGCCACCTGCGCGGCGACTACCTTCTTTTCGATGCGGCGGCGGATCAGATAGAGATTCTTTTCGAACTCGGCCTCGTCCTGCTCATGCGGCAGGGGGCCGGCAATCATGATCTGTTCGATTTCGGGGCGAGTGCGCTGCGCCTTGTCGCCAATCACGGCCACATCCACCGGCACCTGCCGCCAGCCATAGATGGTATAGCCGGCGTCAATCAGCTCGGCCTCGACAATCGTGCGGCAGGTTTCCTGCGCCCCCAGATCAGCGCGCGGCAGAAAGATCATGCCCACGGCCAGCCGGTTGGGCAGCACCTTGTGGCCTGAATCGGCAATGGCATCGTCAAAAAAGCGCACCGGCAGATCGACATGGATGCCCGCGCCATCGCCGGTCTTGCCATCGGCATCCACCGCGCCGCGATGCCAGACCGCTTTCAGCGCATCAATCGCTGCTTCCACCACACGCCGCGACGGTTTGCCGTCGGTCGCCGCAATCAGGCCAACACCGCAGGCATCGCCCTCAAATTCGGGGCGATACATGCCTTCGCGGGCAAGACGTTCATGCTCGGGCGTGGGGAAGATGAAATCGGTCATGATAAAGGGTCTTCTTGTCAAAGTGACAGGCAGGAATGGCGGAGGGGGCGGCGCGCTGCCTCCCCCTCCACAACCTATTATTTGCCTTCGGCAGCGCCGATATGGGCGATGATCGCCGTGGAGACAGCTTCCTGAATCGGCTGCTGCATGCCTTGCATCAGCGTGGTCATTTCACTGGCCACAAATCCGGCCAAAGCGCCAGTTTGCGAATCGAGCTTGCGCCCGGCAGGCGAGGCTGAAAAGCGCAGCAGCGCATCGCGTTCGGCATCGCTCAATTTCGACAGAGCGCCCGGGTCCATCATGCCCAGCAGATCATCGGCAGACATTTCCAGCTTGCCGCTGGCCCGCAGCTTTTCCGAATAGGCATCGGCGCTGGCACTGCTGGCAATGACGTTCATCGCATTGCGGCCTTCTGGCGAGCCCATAAACGCATTGATGGCGCGCAGTTCGGGGCCGGTAAATGTGCCATCGGCCAGCACTGCCAGACGCTGCTGCACACCCGGCAGCTTGGTTTCCACCGTCTCGATCAACACACCGCGCGCGGCATTGCTGACCACGGCACCAAGGCCGGGATAGCGCGCTTCCATCGCCTGAAATTGCGGATCAGCAGACAGGCTTTTGCCGATTTCGGCATCGAACCCGGCCAGAGCCGATTCCATCGCGACATCGGCGGGCATGTACAATTCGCTGAACGCAGCGGCTTCGGTGCTGACGCTTTGCGCCTGCGCCACAACCGGCGCTGTGACCAGCGCCAAAGGGGCAGCCAGCGCCAGCGCGAGGGCGGTTGAAAAACTCTTGATCATGCGGCTTTCCTCTCCGTCAGGGCCTTGGCACGCAGCCAGCGGTTCATATGCGGCACCACGTCCCGCGCATCACGAATGGCCCAGACAACCAATGATGCGCCGCGCACTATATCGCCTGCGCCGAACACGCCGTCCAGACTTGTCATCATCGATGCATCGGTGCGCAACGTGCCCCAGCGCGTCACCGCCAGATCGGGCGCACCAAACAGCACGGGCAGGTCTTCGGGATCAAAGCCCAAAGCCTTGATCACCATATCGGCCTGAACGATGAAATCGCTATCGGGCTCAGGCTCTGGGCTGCGGCGACCGCTGGCATCGGGCGCGCCAAGCCGCATCTTGGCTGCTTTCACCGCCACGGCCTTGCCACCGAAGACGCTGACTTCTGCCGGGGCAGAGAGCCAGACGAATTCGACGCCTTCTTCTTCGGCATTCATGGTTTCGCGCTGCGATCCCGGCATATTCGCACGATCACGGCGATACAGGCACTTTACCGACTTCGCGCCCTGGCGAATCGCGGTGCGCACGCAATCCATCGCCGTATCGCCGCCGCCGATAACCACAACATTCTTGCCCGCCGCATCAAGGCCGCCATTGTCAAACGCAGGAACATCATCGCCAAAATTCTTGCGGTTCGATGCTGTAAGATAATCCAGCGCGGCAATCACGCCATTGGCCTCAGACCCCGGACAGCTAATGTCGCGCGCTTTATACACGCCGGTGGCAATCAGCACGGCATCATGCTTGAGCCGCAGATCAGCCAGGCTGGCATCGCGGCCAATTTCGAAATTCGCCTGAAACTCCACGCCGCCCTCTGCCAAGCGGTTTACGCGGCGCATGACAATGTCTTTCTCCAGCTTGAAGCCGGGAATGCCATAGGTCAGCAGGCCACCCATACGGTCATGCCGATCATAAACGGTCACTGCATGCCCAGCCTGACGCAGATATTCCGCCGCCGACAGACCGGCCGGGCCGCCACCAATCACGGCTACCGATTGGCCCGAAGGCTTGCCAACAGCCAAGGGCTCAACCCAGCCATTTTCCCATGCGGTATCGGTGATATATTTCTCGACCGAGCCAATGGTGACGGCGCCATGATCGGAAAATTCGATAACGCAATTGCCCTCGCACAAGCGATCCTGCGGGCAGATGCGGCCGCAGATTTCAGGCATGGTCGATGTGGCGTTCGACATTTCATAGGCTTCGCGCAGTCGCCCTTCGGTGGTCAGGCGCAGCCAATCGGGAATGTGATTGTGCAGCGGGCAATGCGTCGAGCAATAGGGCACACCGCATTGCGAACAACGCGACGCCTGCTCCACGGCCTTGTCAGCCTTGAACCGGTCATAGATTTCCGCGAAATCCTCTGCGCGCAAATCGGCAGAGCGTTTGTCGGGAAATTGCTGCTTTGTCGTGACAAATTGCAGCATGGGATCTTGGGCCATCGGGCAACTCCGCTTGAATTGCGGGCTGTATACGCGAGTCGACCCCGTGAGTCACGCACGAATTGCGATTTAGGTTAGGTTTACTTACCTATTATCCAAAGGTGGTAATGGATGTGGTCTGACGAGATCAATTCGCCACAGCCATTACGTCCGCATCGGCCCTATCATAGCGAAAGCATCGCAATCCCTGCCCCGCCCAAAATAATACGATACCAAGCGAACGGCCCAAAACCATGCTTGGCCACAATCGCCACAAAGGCCTTTACCACCACCAATGCAACGATGAACGAAACAAAAGCGCCAATGCCGATCAGGCCTACATAATCGCCGGTCAGCGCGTCGGGATTTTTGGCCAGTTGATACACGGTCGCACCGCTCAGCGTCGGCACCGCGAGGAAAAAGCTGAACTCTGCCGCTGTCTTTCGGTCGACGCCAAAGGCCATAGCGCCGAGGATCGTCGCGCCCGAGCGGCTGACGCCGGGAATCATCGCCAGACACTGGACAAGGCCAATCAGGCTCGCGGTCTGCCACGAAACGCCCGACACCCCATTGCCAGTCGCGGGCGGATTGGCCCATTTCTCAATCGCCAAAATCGCCACGCCGCCAATCACCAATGCCCAGCAGACGAGTAGCGCATTGCCCAGCATCGTTTCGATCTGCGATCCGAATGCCAGACCCAGCGCCACGGCAGGCACAAAGGCAATCAGCAGGTTGCGCACAAAGGCCAAAGCTGAGGCTTCCCAGCCCAGCAAGCCCTTGGCGACATCCCAAAAGGTGCGCCAATACAGCACGACAATGGCCAGAATGGCGCCCGGCTGAATCGCGATATTGAAAACTTCCCAATATTTCTGGTCATAGCCCAAAAGCTCGGTCGCTAGTATCAGGTGACCGGTCGATGACACGGGAAGATATTCGGTGACGCCCTCGACAATGCCGAGCAGGATGGCGGTGATGATGTCGCTGTTCATAAGGGCAGCGTTCATCGCAAGCCCAGCGGGCAAGTCAAGCCCGGATCGGGGCCAAAGCGGATGAATCCGATTCGGCCCCGGCCCGTGTTCAGGCGCTTACCAGATGCGCAGGCGCTTTTCGGGCGGCAGATACAGCTTGTCGCCCGGCTGGATGTTGAACGCCTTGTACCATTCATCGAAATTGCGGACGATGCCGTTGATCCGGTAATCAGCAGGCGAGTGCGAATCGGTGCGCAATTGCTGGCGCAGATATTCCTCGCGGCTCTTGTTCCGCCACACCTGCGCCCACGCCATGAAAAAGCGTTGATCACCGGTCAGCCCGTCAATCACTGGTGCCTCCTTGCCGCCAAGCGACAGCTTATAGGCGCGATACGCCATAGACAGGCCGCCCAGATCGCCGATATTCTCGCCAAGCGTCAGGCGGCCATTGATGCACGTCTTGCCGTCATCCAGCGGGCAATAGGCATCATATTGCGCCACCAGCGCGCCGGTGAGCTTTTCGAAATTGGCCTTGTCCGCCGGAGTCCACCAATCGCGCAATGCGCCGGTGCCATCCGATTTTGACCCTTGATCGTCAAAGCCATGACCGATTTCATGGCCGATGACGCCGCCAATCGCGCCATAATTGACCGCCGGGTCCGCCGTCAGATTGAAAAAGGGCGGTTGTAGGATCGCGGCGGGGAAGACGATTTCGTTGAGCGTCGAGTTGTAATAGGCGTTCACCGTCTGCGGCAACATGCCCCATTCGGTGCGGTCAATCGGCTTGCCCAGTTTCGACAGATTGTCCTTTTCGCCCCATTGCGACGCCGCCAGCGCATTGGCAAAGGCCGTGTTCGGGCTAACGCTCAGGCTGTCATAGGTTTCAAATTTGGTCGGATAACCGATCTTGGGCGTGAACTTGGCCAGCTTGTCGCGCGCTTCAACCTTGGTGGCATCGCCAATCCAGCTGATGTCATCCAGATTGGCCGACATCGCCTTGCGCAAATTGGTGACCAGTTCGTCCATCGCCGATTTGGCTTCGGGCGGGAAATAGCGCGCGGCATAAACCTTGCCCACGCCTTCACCCAACGACCCTTCAACTGCCGAAACAGCCCGCTTCCAGCGTTCGCGCTGTTCCTGCTGGCCTGACAGGGTCTTGCCGTAAAAGGCGAAATTGGCGGCATCAATGTCTGACGGCAGCACCGATGAAAATCCGCTGAGCAGTTGCGCCGCCATATAGGCCTGCCATGTGGCTATCGGCGTGCGGCTGGTCAGCTGCATCAGCGGGAAGACGCCACCCGACAGCTTTTCGGCCTGTTCAGGCGTCAACTTGGCGGCGGCAATTTCCTCTGCGGTCGGTGCCACCTGACGGATGACAAATTCCTGCTGATCGGCAATGCCCATTTCATCCAGCGCGGCCAGAATCGGGAAATCGCCCGCCATTTTGACCAGCTCGTCGCGGTTGACGAGATTATAGGTCAGATCGCGGTTACGGCCCAGGGCGCGGTCCCAATGCAGCGCCGCAATCTGTTTTTCCAGATCATAGACTGATGCTGCAGCGCCCGCCGGATCGGCATAATTGAGCTTGCCCATCAGGAATGTCAGATAATCAATATAGGCCGCGCGGATTTTCAGGTTCGCTTCGCTGTCGACCAGATAATAATCGCGGTCGGGCATGCCCAGACCGCTCTGGCTCATGTAAACGACATAGCGATCAGGCCGCTTGGCATCGATGCCCACGCCGCCGCCAAAGGGCGATGCCAGACCCGTAGTGCCAAAGGCGCGGGCCAGATCATCCTGAGTCTTGACCGCATAGATCCGGTCCAGCAGCGGCCGGGCCGGGGCTAGACCGGCGGCATTGATCGCATCCACATCCATATAGGCATTGTAATAGGCAGCAATCTTGCCCTCCAGCGTCGCCGGATCGGGCTTGGCCGCGGCCAGTTCCTCGATGATCAGCTTGACGCGCTGTTCGGATTTTTCCGCCAGCAAAGTGAACGCGCCATAGCGCGAGCGGTCTGCCGGAATCTCAAATGTCTTGAGCCACTGACCGTTGACATAGGCATTGAAATCGTCGCCCGGCTTGACGCTGGGATCGATCACGCTGGTATCAACGCCCCAATCACCCCAATAATCGCGCGCCGATGTGGTCACGCCCGCTTCGCTTGGCGTATCTGCCATGGCGTCATCGGCGGAAACCAGCATATCGCGTTCTTCGAGATCAGCGGCAGGATCATGGCCAGCCGCCAAAGCCGTCTGATGCGTGCCAAGTGTCAACGCGATCATGGCAAGGCCAGACAGCAGCTGCGACGGGAATTTGCGAGATGTCATTGGGTGCGTCCCCTGATGGATTTGAAAAGATCACTGGTACCGAGCATCCGCGACGAGCGGACAAGCGGTTTCCACTGTAACAAATGATTCGGCCCGGTAAAGAGCGACTTAGAGAGGTTTCACCCGCATCGCATCCAGCCCCGCCACCACTTCGGCGCGCAACGGCTTGGCCTGATCATCGGTGCGGCACACGACCACCGTGTCGCAGGTGGCAATGCAATGGCCATTCTGGAACATCGCCTGCTCGATCTGCCAGCTCGACGTACCGATATGGCCAACACCCGATGTGATCATGACGTCGCCGGGAAACCGCCCTTCGCGCAAGTAATTGATGGCCACATGCGCCACCATCGTCCGTTCGTTGGCGGGCCGATCATCCCATGGTCGGGCATGACGATGGATTTGCACGCGCGCATTTTCAAACAAAGCCGCAAAGGCGACATTGTTGAGATGGCCATTCAGGTCGAGATCCTGAAAACGGGTCTGGTTGGTCATGCTGACCGGATAGCAATCCGGATTCAGCCGCCAGGGTTCGGGACGAGCCATGGGATTTCCTTGCAAAAACAGGGCCGGATTTTCACACCCGGCCCCGTTTCAATTTTTACACGATCAAGACGGAGATTAGAGCGAGCGCCCGATCAGTTCCTTCATGATTTCGCTGGTGCCGCCAAAAATGCGCGTGACGCGCGCACCGCGCCAGGCGCGAGCAATGGCATATTCGTTCATATATCCAGCGCCGCCATGCAATTGCAGGCACTTGTCCATAACTTCCCACTGCAATTCGCTGTGCCACAGCTTTGCTGCAGCGCCTTCTTCAGCGGTCAATTCCTTGCGCAGATGGCGGGCCAGCGCCCAATCGAGATGCGCCCAGCCCACTTGCAGCTTGGCCTTGAGATCAGCGAGCACGAAACGGGTGTTCTGGAAATCCAAGATCGGCTTGCCGAACGCCTTGCGCTCGCGCACGAACTCGACCGTATCGTCAAACGCGCGCTGTGACGAGGCCTGCACTGATACCGCAATCGACAGGCGTTCCTGTGGCAGTTCGCTCATCAAATAGATAAAGCCCTTGCCCTCTTCGCCCAAGCAATTGGTGATTGGCACGCGCACATCGTTGAAGAACAGTTCCGACGTATCAGCTTCATCCTGGCCAATCTTGTCAAGGTTGCGACCGCGTTCAAACCCTTCGCGATCCGCCTCGACCAGCACGATCGACACGCCCTTCCATGCCGGCTGCACTTCGGTATCGGTCTTGACGCAGACCAGGATCAGGTCAGCATTCTGGCCATTGGTGATATAGGTTTTCGACCCATTGATCACATAATGATTGCCATCCTTGCGCGCCGTGGTGCGCATGCCCTGCAGGTCCGATCCGGTGCCCGGCTCGGTCATGGCAATCGCGGTGATAACCTCGCCCGACACCATCTTGGGCAACCAGTGCTTTTTCTGCTCTTCGCTGCCATAGCTGACCAGATAATTGACAACGATATCCGATTGCAGCGAAAATCCGGTCGCGGCGCGGCCATGATAGGCCGATTCCTCGTCAACAATGGCGTTATAGCCAAAATCGAGGCCCAGGCCGCCATAGGCTTCGGGCACCGTGGGGCACAACAGGCCCAGCTCACCGGCCTTGGGCCAGATCGATTTGGGGACGATTTTGGCATCGGCCCATTCATCGGCGTGCGGCGCGATTTCATCCTGCATGAAACGGCGCACAGTCGCGCGAAAGGCTTCGTGATCTTCGGTATAGGCGGTGCGCGCCAGTGAATCGAGCGACATGGTCATTCCTCTCTGCCAGAAACCTGCGCCATGATAGGCGCGGGATTTGGGGTTATCCCCATTCCGGCAACAGGTGTAACCAGCCTGTGGCAGATGCGTCAACGCGATTCTTAATCGGTCGCTTAAATTGCTTACAAAAGGCCACTTTCCATCAGCGCACCAAGGCCTTGTCGCCATCGCCCAGCACCACGAACGCCGCCCAATAATAAGGATGCGAGGTCAGCGGATCGTCCATCAGCCCGGCCTGGGCATCGCGCAGCGATCCGGCAATTGGCGTCCCCGGCTTGGCCCCGAACAGGCCCGAAATCAGCCGCTTGGTCGCGTCGAAATCATCGGGCACCGGCCAGTGACTGGCCACCACCGAACGCGCACCTGCGCCAACAAAAGCGCGCACCAGCCCATCGAGCGCATAATTGCCCCCGGTGGTAACCCCGGCCTCACGTGAGGCAGAGACCGTGGCCATGCCCGCCGTATCGCACGCGGACAGGATCACGACATCAGCATCAAGTTTCAGGTCAAACACTTCTTTGAAGCTGAGCAAGCCATCGGAATCGCCATCGCCAAACGAGGTCAGCAGCGCAGGCCGCGCCGGGCATTCGGGGCGGGGCGCCGTGACCAGCCCGTGCGTGGCGAAATGCAGCACGCGGAAATCATCCAGATCATCGCGCGCGGTAAGCGCCCGGTCATTGAACTGGCCCTGCACCAGCACTTCGCCGCGGCCCTTGCCGAGCAGCGAATTGGCTAGCACCAGCTCGGCCGGGTTAATCGGATTGCGCCAGGTGGCTAGCGGCCAGCTGCATTCATCCGCCACTGCGGCGACCGGCAGAGTCGACGGTTGCGCATTTTCGCCCAGTCCCAGATAGGGCCGCGAGGCACGCGACGCCGGAATAGCGCGCACATCAGCGAACGAACGCGGCGACACGGCAATCGACACTTCGCGATCCCGCGCCAGCCACGCTATCCCGGTAAAATCAAACTCATCACCATCGGGGCGTGCGACGCGCTTTTTATAATCGGCAATGCCCGCATCGGCGGTGACCAGTACATAGGGCGGCAACTGCATCAACGGGCCATCAGGCTCGAAAATCAGATGATCGACCTTGCCCAACCGGTCATGCACCGGCCCGAACAGGGTGGTATAAAGCGCCCGCGACGTGTCCAGATCAAACGGATACGTCACCGGCTGCCCGTTTTCGAGCCGCACGATGGAATCGCGCAGCGCCGCCACGCTTTTTTCAAGACCCGCAACATTCTGGTCCAGCGCAAAACTCTGCGCACTGTCGGGCGTGATGAACAGGGCAAAGGCTTCGCCGCCCACCATCAACAGCTTGTAATAGGCCTCACCGGGTTTCAGCAGGCCCTGCAAATCGCTGAGCTTCAGCGTTTCGGGGGCCAGTACCTTATACCGCGGATAGGCAGCCAGCCGCGATTGCAACGACACCTGATCGCGCTCCAGCCCGGTCAGCGTCTCCTGCGCCAAGGCCAGCGCCTGATTGTCCTCAATCGTTGGCGAGGCAATTGCCTTCAACCGCGCGACATCGGTGGCAGCGCGCGCGATTTCGCGGGTGCGGGTGACGGCCAGACGGAACAAAGCCGATGCCTCATCATCGCCTTCAGACAGTTCACGCGCCAAAATCGCCTGGGTTTGCGCGACTCCGGGGCGTTGCAGCGTCTGGCTGGCCTGAAAGAAGCGTGCCGCCGACTGGCCATCGGATTTTTGCGCCAACAGGCTGAAATACGGGCCAAGCAGCCCGCGCAGCGCGCTGGACGCATCGCTGATCCCGCTGCTTTGATCGATAACTCCGGCAAACTGGTCCAAAGCGGCATCGCCTTTGCCACTCCGGCCCAGAAACGCCGCTTGCCGCGCCTTTGCGGCCAGCAAGGCGGGCGATTGCGGATATTCGCGTTCCATGATAGCAACGGCCTCAGCAAAAGAGGTTCCGGCCAGATCCATCTTGCCCTGCGCCTCGGCCACCAGAGCCAATTCAGAGCGGATTTCAGAGCGCAGCCACGCGGTGGTCACCAACCGACCGTCGCGCACTTGCTCGATCACCGCCAGTGCCTCGCCCAGCACCTGTTCGGCCTCGGCAAAGCGGCCCTGCTGGCGCAGGGCAATGCCGCGCAGCTCCTCGGCCTGCGCATCCAGCACTTGCGAGCGTTCAAAACTGGTCAGGCCCGTATCAACGCCGCCAATCCGCTTCAGCCCCTCATTCTCGCGATTGATCTGTTCAGACAGCGGCAGCGTGATATACCCGGCGCGCACATCCTCATCGTCCATCCCGCGATAGACGGGCGTTACCGGCTGCGCCAAGGCGGCCAGCGCGCGCTCGGGCAATCGCTGGTTGAGCTGATTGATCGTGCGGAAATTGCGGATCATCCGCTGGGTCACCGCATCACGCGCCGGAACCAGTTTTTCTGCGCGCGCCAGCAGCGCATCGGCGGCGCTGAAATTGCCCAGATTGGATTGCTGCAGCGCCTGATTGGCGGTGAACTCTGCCACCCGGCGCGGATCCTTGGCTTCGCGCGCGGTCAGTGTTTCAAAAAACTCCGATGCCTCGGCAAAGCTCGCGCCATTGTTGCGG
>JBGSTI010000498.1:0-4937 GCA_041736605.1 Sphingomonadaceae bacterium | reverse complement strand
GCGGCTGCTCACCCGGCCTTTCACCGTTGAGGGGCCAGTGATCCATGGCGACAAAAATGGCCGCAAGCTGGGCTTTCCCACCGCCAATATCGATATGGCCAGCTATCTGCGCCCGCTCTACGGCATTTACGCGGTGCGCGGGCGGCTGGCCGATGGGCGCGTGCTGGACGGCGCAGCGAATATCGGCATCCGCCCGACATTCGATCCGCCCAAGGAATTGCTGGAGCCGCATTTCTTTGATTTCGCGGGCGATCTCTATGGCCAGACCATCGAAGTGGAATTCCACGCTTTCCTGCGCGGTGAGGCGAAATATGACAGCCTAGACGCGCTGATGGCCCAAATCGCCAAGGATTGCGACGCCGCCCGCGCCGCCTTGCGCTAATGTACCCCGACGAAAGCCGGGGCCCAGCTCTGCCCTCGCGACTGCAGAACTGGGCCCCGGCTTTCGCCGGGGTACATCTGGCATAAGCCAAACAGAATGGCTTTATCCCGGCGGCGTCTTGGCCTAAGGCACCGGGCGATATGACTGACGCACATGATAACTCGCCCAGCGACGCCGCCAAGACCGATTGGCGCGACACCGTTTTCCTGCCCAAGACCGATTTTCCGATGAAGGCCGGGCTGCCGCAAAAGGAACCGGGCATTCTGGCCAAATGGCAGGGACAGGATTTCTATCGCCGCCTTCGCGATGCGCGCAAGGGACGCGAACAGTTCATCCTGCATGACGGTCCGCCTTATGCCAATGGCGACATGCATATCGGCCATGCGCTCAATCATATCCTGAAAGACATGGTGGTGCGCACGCAGAGCCTGCTGGGCAAGGACGCGCCCTATGTGCCCGGCTGGGATTGCCACGGCCTGCCCATCGAATGGAAAGTCGAAGAGCAATATCGCAAGAAAAAGCTGAACAAGGACGAGGTTCCCGCCAACGAATTTCGCGCCGAATGCCGCGCCTATGCCCAAGGCTGGGTGGATGTGCAGCGCGAACAGCTCAAACGGCTGGGCATCAATGCCGATTGGGACAATCCATATCTGACCATGCATTTCGACGCGGAATCGGTGATCGTGTCCGAACTGCTGAAATTCGCAGAAAGCTGCCAGCTCTATCGCGGGGCCAAGCCGGTGATGTGGTCACCGGTGGAAAAAACCGCCCTGGCCGAGGCTGAGGTGGAATATGAGGACATCACCTCGACGCAGATTGATGTGGCGTTTGAGATTGTGGAAAGCCCAATTGCCGAACTGGTCGGCGCGTATGCGGTGATCTGGACGACGACGCCATGGACGATCCCGGTCAATCAGGCGATCGCTTATGGACCGGATGTTGAGTATGTTCACGTAGGTTTTGAGCCTGAGACAGAGGGCTCAAAGCATCAGCTTGAGGTTTACCGGCGGCTTAAGGCAGCTGGTCTCGATTGGCATGGCAAGGGTTTCTTGATTGCTACGCCCCTAGTCCAGTCTGTTCTGGCTCGGCTGAATGGTCAGGCGGCGCTTGTCGATTTGAGCGACCTAGGTCTTGGTCGAGCGGAATATTATGTACACCCGTGGCAGGCCGACGGTGAACCGGCTACCATCAAAGGCTCCGACCTAGCCGGAACCATGGTGCGCCACCCGATGGCCAAATTGTTCTCCGGCGAAAGCCGGAGCCCAGAGCGTAGCAGCGATGCCGATGGGGCAGAGCTGGACCCCGGCGTCCGCCGGGGTACGTTCGACACCAATTCCCCCCTTGCCGAATTTTTCACGCGTCTGCGCCCCATGCTGCCCGGCGATTTTGTCACCACTGACAGCGGCACCGGCCTTGTCCACATGGCGCCCGATCATGGTGAGGATGACTTTGATCTGTGTAAGGCGCAGACGCCGCCAATTCAGCCGGTGTTTGCTGTTGGGCCTGATGGTCGCTATCGAGATGATTGGCCTTGGCTAGGCGGGCATCCTTGGTCTGTCATCGACAAAAAGTTGAATGCGCCGGATGGTCCAATTTGCGAAGCATTGCGCGAGGTTGGCGCATTGCTTTCAGCGCGCAATGATGAATCAACCAAGCATTCCTATCCCCATAGCTGGCGGTCCAAGGCCAAGGTGATCTATCGCTGCACGCCGCAATGGTTTGTGCCGATGGACAAGCCCTTAAAGCCCCTCCCTTCCAAGGGAGGGGTTGGGGTGGGTGAGCCGTCAGGCTCGCTCGCGCTTTCACCCACCCCTAGCCCCTCCCTTGGAAGGGAAGGGGATTTGGTGACGCTCCGCGAAACCGCACTCGCCGCCATTTCCGCGACGCGCTGGGTGCCCGAAAAGGGTGAAAACCGCATCCGTTCGATGGTGGAGGGCCGCCCCGATTGGGTGCTGTCGCGCCAACGCGCCTGGGGCGTGCCAATCACCCTGTTCGTGCATCGCAAGACCGGCGAATATCTGAATGACCTCGCCGTTAACTCGCGGATCATTGCCGGGATCAAGCAATCGGGCGTCGATGCCTGGTGCGATGAACGCGCGGCGGAGTATCTGGGCGATGCCTATGATCTGGCCGATTATGAGCGCGTGACCGACATTCTCGACGTGTGGTTTGACAGCGGATCGACGCATGCCTTCGTGCTGGAAAGCGGCAAATGGCCCGATCTGCTGCGTCCCGAAGGCTGGGTTGGCCCGCGCGCCGACCTGTATCTGGAAGGCAGCGATCAGCATCGCGGCTGGTTCCAGTCGAGCCTGCTCGAAAGCTGCGGCACGCGCGGCCATGCGCCCTACAAGGCGGTGCTGACGCACGGCTTCACCATGGACGCCAAGGGCATGAAAATGTCCAAATCGCTGGGCAACACGATCAATCCGATCAAGCTGATGGAAACCAACGGCGCAGATATTTTGCGGCTATGGGCGCTGTCGGTCGATTTCACCGAGGATCACCGCATCGGCGATGAAATCCTGAAAGGCGTGTCGGACCAGTATCGCAAATTGCGCAACACCTTCCGCTATTTGTTGGGCGC
Organism: Sphingomonadaceae bacterium; assembly: GCA_041736605.1. Taxonomy (GTDB): domain Bacteria; phylum Pseudomonadota; class Alphaproteobacteria; order Sphingomonadales; family Sphingomonadaceae; genus JBGSTI01. The sequence goes on along the minus strand of JBGSTI010000498.1, from coordinate 1,971 downwards.
GCTCGACGGGTTCAGCGAGGCCGAACGGGTGAGCGATGTGGCGGCGATGCCTGAGCTGGAACGCTATGTGCTGCATCTGCTGGCCGATCTGGACGCGAAACTGCGCGTTGCAGTGGATGATTTTGATTTCAATTCGTACGTGCGGTTGCTGTCTGATTTCGCGAATAACGACCTGTCGGCGTTCTTCTTCGATATCCGCAAGGACTGCCTCTATTGCGATGCGGCGGATGATCCCAAACGGATGGCGTATCGCACGGTGCTTGACACGCTGTTCCACGCGCTTGTGCGCTATGCCGCGCCGGTGCTGGTGTTCACGGCAGAGGAAGTGTGGGGCACGCGGTTCCCCGATGGCGATAGCGTGCATTTGCTGGAATGGCCGGTTTTGCCGCTGACTTTGGACACTGCCACCCCAGATCGTCATTCCCGCGAAGGCGGGAATCCATCAGGGGATGATGCGGCTGGGCAAGGCCCGGTGATGGACCCCCGCCTTCGCGGGGGTGACGAAGAATTGGTGGAGCGGTGGGGGCATATCCGGACTCTACGCGAGGCGGCGCAAATGGCCATGGAGCAGCTCCGCCAATGGAAAAGGATTGGGTCCAGCCTTCAAACGAACCTGTGGTTGCAATCTCGGCCTACAGATTTGGCGTTTTTGACCGATGTTGATTTGGCCGAGGTATTTATTTCTGGCCCGGTAGTTGTCGGCGAAAGCTGCTGGGACCATTCGGGGCATGCGATGACATCTTGGTTAGAAGATCTGCATGGTAATGGTGAACTGGTGGAAGCCGTAGTCCATGTGGATGTAACCACCCACCACAAATGCGGCCGGTGCTGGCGCCATCTGCCTGAAGTCGCCGCCGATGGCGTTCTGGGTGGGCGGTGTGTGAGCGGGGTGAATGGCTATGGCCTTCGTCTTTGCGAGGAGCGTAGCGACGCGGCAATCCAGTTCTGGGGCGCTCGGCCAGTTCTCCGACGCTCTGGATTGCTTCGCTTGCGCTCGCAATCACGTATCTCTTTTGCACATCAAGTTCAGCATGACGAAAGCTTCCACACGCTTTAGAGGGCCCGCATGACGACGACGAAAAACTATCGCCTGTTGGGGCTGTTTCTGGCGGCTGCCATTTTTGTGGCCGATCAGGCGATCAAGCATCTGGTGTCGGTGACGCTGCAATTGAAATCGCGGCAGGTGATTGATCTGTTGCCGTTTTTCGATCTGCGCTGGACCGAAAATCGCGGTGTTTCAATGGGTTTTCTTACCGCCGAAAGCACCGAAATGCGCTGGGGCCTGGTGTTGATGACCGGAGTGATCGCGCTGGTCGTGCTCATCTGGATGTGGCGCGAAAAGGCGCGCGGCGATGTGATTGCGCTGGCGATGGTGCTGGGCGGCGCGCTGGGCAATATCGTCGATCGCTATCGTTTTGGCTATGTGATTGATTATGCAGATTTTCATATCGGGGACGTGCGCCCGTTCCTGATATTCAACCTGGCCGATGCGGCCATCACCATCGGTGTTTTGTTATTGCTTGCCCGCGCGTTGCTTTTCGGGGAAAAGGACGACAAATCCGGGGGCGAAATTGCCGCAGACAGCGGACGGACGGAGACGAATTAATGCGTAATACTTTGACAGCCATTACGGGGCTCGCCCTGCTTGCCACCCTGTCTGCCTGTGGCAGCAATAACGGCATTTTCAACCGTGATCGGCCCGATGAAATGGCCGTGTCGCGTCAGGCACCGTTGGTGATCCCGCCCGATTTCGCGCTGGTTCCGCCGCAGCCCGGCGTTGCCCGTCCGCAGGAATCGGATTCGAGCCAGCAGGCCTTGGACGCGCTGTTTGGTGGCCCCGCCCCGCGCAGCCAGGTGGAAAGCGATGCGATCAGCCGCGCGGGCAGTGCCGCCCCCGGCATCCGCAGCGAAGTGGGTGATACCGCGACCATGGCGGTGAACAAGGGTTCGGTTACGCGCGATATCATCGCT
>JBGSTI010000453.1:0-1801 GCA_041736605.1 Sphingomonadaceae bacterium | reverse complement strand
CGCGCTTGGCGCGGCGGCGCTTTGGTGCGGTTGAGCGAACGCTTGATCGAACTGCACGAACAGCTGATTTTCAACAGCCAGTCCGCCGATCTGATGCTGGCGCAAGCACTGCTGGACATCGCCCGCCACGCCGCCAGGAGCCAAAAACGGGCGGGGTGATGAGCAAAATGCATCCGGCGAATTTGCTTGCCGCACCCGTGCCACAGTTTATTATCCCGTAACTAAAACCACAATCGGGGCGGGGCGCATGATATCAAAATCAGGTTTTCGGGCATCTGTGGGTGCCGTTCTGACATTGGCAATCGCGATTACCAGCCCAGCCATTGGCCAATCAGAACCTGATCTGGCTGCCGCGCAAGTTCCAACCAGCAGCACAATCATCTGCGAACTCCATGTCTGGCCCAGCAATGGCCTGCGATCGGCCTATCATGGCTGGTTTCATGGCGGCATCGTCGATGGCGCAGTAACCGGCCGCGATGGCTATCCGCCGGTGCCCAAGGATCCGATCCCCACCGCACTACAGGCTGAATTGCTGGCCAAGGCAGACCTGCCCGCTCTGCTCAAACTGACGGATTATGTCGTGACTGTGCATCCAGAGGCCCTGGAAAGCCGGGTCATCCGCACGTCAACCACGCGCATCTCGTCCAGCCAGTCGCCCTGCTATGCCGAACTGATCGCCGATGACATCTTCTTTCAGCAGGATGTGGTCAATGGCGGCTATCTGAAATCCATGCTGCGTTTCCGCAATTTCGGCAGCGGCCCGACCCCGCAAAAGATATTCGGCACATTTGTGCAAACCAAGCTGCTCAAATTCCCGCCCAAGCCGGACATGCCCGAAGGCAATCAGGCGGCCTTGGACGAGTTGCAGACCGCCTATCAGGCCAATCTGGTCGAGTTCGGACTGGCGCTGAACACACCACCCAAGGCCAAGCGCAAATAGTTTACAGGAGAGGGAACGCACAACATGAAGATGATAACCAAAACCGCGATGATCACGCTGGGTCTTGCATTGGCCAGCCCGGCCTTGGCGCAGAGCGCAGCTCCGTGCGAACTTCATGTCTGGCCGGCAGAGCGCATGACATCGGTCACCACCGGCTGGCTGGGTGGCGGCCTGATCGATGCGGCCTTGAACAGTGGCAAGGATGCCAGCAACAAATCGCAACTGGCCAGCGCGCTTGACAGCCCTACCCAGCTGGATGCACTGCAAGCACTTGATCTGCACACATTGCTGGCGCTGAAACCCGGTACCGTCATCATCCGCCACGAAGCGCCGCTGGAGCGCAAGACGATGAACAAGATCAAGACCCGCCGGTCTGATTCCGCCGCCACCTGCTATCAGGAACTGATCGTAGCCGACGTGTTCTATCAAAAGGCGGCGATCTATGGTCGCTCGCTGCGCACATTGTTCATGTTCCGCGACTTTGGCACTGATGCGAAAATTGACGTGGAATATAAGGCATGGGGCGGCAATGGCCTGTCGCTTTTCCCGCCCAAGGAAGGCGAAGATGCAGTTGCTGCGCTTGATGAACTGGTGATCGTGTTCAAGAAGAATTTCGAAGAATATGCCACCAACGCGCGCAAGGCCTTTGCCGCAAAGGCACCGAAAAAGCGTTGATGTGACCTGTGCCCCGGCGAAAGCCGGGGTCCAGAATTGGACGCTTGCTTATGCTGGGCCACGGCTTTCGCCGGGATACAGTCACGGGCAATCCTTCAATAATTGTTGGCCGCGACTGCTCCAGTGCGAACATCAATTACATCCCCGCGCTGGTAATCGAGAATGCCCGGCACCGGTGCCAGCCGG
>JBGSTI010000052.1:0-3149 GCA_041736605.1 Sphingomonadaceae bacterium | reverse complement strand
TTTGAAATTTCTATTCATCTCTCATCCTTCTTCTCTCATCTCTTGCCAATCGGCACCGGCGTCGAATTGCCGGTCGCCGGGGCCGTTCCGGTCATGGGCTGGTCGTCCGGTCCCCAGGTGATCTCGTCGTCACGGCCGCTGGCGGGCAATTCCTCAATGCGTTCACGCACGATGGTGATCAGCGGATGGTCTTCCAAGGCCTTGGTAACGGCGGCGGAGAAATGATCGCGATCCACCGCAAGTGCAGACCCTGCGGGCACCTTGCAAGCATCGGCGCTGGCTATGACAATCGAGTTCAGGCGCCGCATTTCCTGATGCAGCAGGCCAACGGCGTTTTTGTCAGGATCATCCGAACGAAAGCTGTTTGAGCAGACCATTTCGGCAAGGCCATCACCCTGATGCGCATCGGTGGAGAACCCGGCGCCGCGCATTTCGGACAGGCGTACTTTGATGCCGCGCTGCGCCAATTGCCACGCGGCCTCGCTGCCTGCCAGACCGCCGCCGATTACGTGAACCTGATAATCCTGTTGCAACGCCGTTTTCCTTGGATGAACAATCGCGCTTGCCCTTAGGCCAAGTCGCGGCCTAGGCAAAGGGCGTGAATGACAGCAAGCAGGGACAAGACCGATGGTAATGCGCAAGGCACTGGCGGAATCGCGGCCCTTTTTGCTGCTCAGCCTGTTTTTCGGGATCAGCTATTTTCTGGTCAAAGACAGCTCCATGCCGGGGCTATACCAGATGGTATGGAAAGGCGCGGCTGTCGGATTTCTGGCGCTTTATGCCTGGGCGCGGCACAAGGGGCAGGATGGTTGGCTGATCACCGGCGTTATGGCGCTGGGTTCGGTCGGCGATATGCTGATCGAGCTGGACCTGATCTGGGGTGCGATTGCCTTTCTCGCCGGGCATCTGGTGGCGATCTGGCTCTATGCCCGGCACCGGCGGGCGCAATTGGCGGTCAGCCAGCGGGGCTTGGCTTTGGTGATGCTGATTGCTGTGCCGGTGATATCGTATCTGCTGCCCAGTGACCGCACTGGCGCACCGGGTATCGCGCTTTATGCCACAGGACTGGCCGCGATGGCGGCAATGGCATGGACCAGCAGCTTTCCGCGCTATCGCGTGGGTTTGGGCGCCGTGCTGTTTGTGCTGTCCGATCTGTTGATTTTTGCGCGGATCGGGCCGCTGGCAAACTCGCCCATGCCCGATTTGCTGATCTGGCCGCTATATTATGCGGGGCAATTGCTGATCTGCACCGGCGTGGCGCAGACCTTGCGCAATTTCGCAGGCGAAGTGCCGAGCAGTTATTGACTGTACCCCGGCGCAAGCCGGGGCCCAGTGACTGACGCCGATCTGGACCCCGGCTTTCGCCGGGGTACAAGTCACTCTGCTTCAGGTGCTTCAGGCGTTTCGGGTGTCTCCACCGCTTCACCGTCAGTCTCATCCGCCTCAGGCTCGTCAATCAGCGCCGCCGATACCACATGCTCATTATCAGCTACATTGAACAGACGCACGCCTGCCGATCCGCGCCCGATAACCCGCAGCGAGGTCAGGCCCAATCGGATCAACTTCGCCTGATCGGTCACCAGCATCAGTTGCGATGCCTGCACCGCCGGGAAGCTGGCGACGACCAGGCCGTTGCGGGCGATATTGTCGATATTGGTGATGCCCTGGCCACCGCGCCCGGTGCGGCGATATTCATAGGCCGAGGACAATTTGCCATAGCCATTGGCGCAGACGGTGAGGATGAACTGCTCATTCTCTGCCATCATGGCAAAGCGGACCTGATCGCGCATCTCGCCCTCACGCTCGGCCTTCCACGGGGCAAAGCGCAGATATTCCTCGCGCTCTTCCTGTGTCGTGCCCACGCGGTGCAGGATCGACAGCGAGATCACCTCGTCGCCATCTTTCAGCGTCATGCCGCGCACGCCGGTTGACGTGCGGCTCTGGAACTCGCGAACATCATCGGCGGCGAAGCGGATCGCTTTACCATTGCGGCTGGCCAACAGCACGTCATCATCCTGCGTCAGCAAGGCGACGCCGATCAGGCGATCCTCGCTGTCATCTTCAAACCGCATGGCGAATTTGCCGTTGCTGGGGATGTTGGCAAAGCTGTCCATGCTGTTGCGGCGGACATTGCCCTTGGCCGTGGCGAACACGACGTTGAGCTTGCCCCATTCGGCCTCTTCTTCGGGCAGTGGCAGAACCGTGGCGATGGTTTCGCCTTCTTCCAGCGCGGGGAGCAGGTTGACGATGGGGCGGCCGCGCGTTTGCGGGCCACCTTCGGGCAGTTTCCACACTTTAAGGCGATAGACCTTGCCGCTGGTTGAGAAGAACAGCACCGGATTGTGCGTCGACGTGACGAATAGTTCGGATACGGCATCCTCTTCCTTGGTCGCCATGCCCGCACGGCCCTTGCCGCCGCGCGCCTGCGCCCGGAATGTGGCGAGCGGGGTGCGCTTGATATAGCCGTCCATGGTGACCGTCACCACCATGTCCTCGCGCTCCATCAGGTCTTCATCGTCAAGACCATCCCAAGCGGCGGTGATTTCCGACAGGCGCGGCGTTGCAAATTCGGCGCGCACGGCGGCGAGTTCGTCGCGCATAACGCCATAGAGCTTTACCCGGTCGCCCAGGATCGAAAGATATTCGGCAATGCTGGCCGCCAAAATGCGCAGCTCATCGGCAATTTCATCGCGGCCCAAAGCCGTCAGGCGATGCAAGCGCAGTTCAAGGATCGCGCGGACCTGCGGTTCTGACAGCGTATAGGTATCGCCCTCGATATCGGTCTCAATCGCTTCGACCAACCGGATATATGGCGCGATTTCCGCCACCGGCCATTCGCGTGCCAACAAGGCGGCACGGGCAGCAGCAGGCGAGGACGAGCCCCGAATAATCCGCACCACTTCATCCAGATTGGTGACAGCAATCACCAGACCCAGCAACAGATGCGCCCGCTCGCGCGCCTTGGCGAGTTCGAATTTGGTACGGCGGGTAATCACTTCCTCGCGGAAGGTGACGAACGCCTGGATGATTTCCTTGAGGCTCAATACTTCCGGACGACCGCCGCGAATGGCGAGCATATTGGCCGGGAAGCTGGATTGCGCCGGTGTGTGCCGCCACAATTGGTTGAGCACAACTTCAGGGGTGGCATC
>JBGSTI010000413.1:0-3034 GCA_041736605.1 Sphingomonadaceae bacterium | reverse complement strand
GGATTGGCGATCCGGCGAAATAGATCTGGTGCATCCCAGCCGCGCCCAACATGGTTAAGGCCTGAAGCCATTTCGTAAACCATCCCGGCAAATTCGATTTTAGGACCAACAGTTTACAAGTCGAATCCATCGACGGTCTTTCCCTGTCACACGCGGTTTTCTATCGCGCGCGGACGGTGGCCCGGCCATCGTTCAGATTCGAAAAAAGGTGACCGATATGCACAACCCGCCAGCCCTCATGCACCGCGTTTTGAAAACGGTTCAGGTTGGTCACGATGCCGGGCTGGTCGCCGCGAATGATAATGCAGCGCATAGCAACGACGCCGATAATCAGGACGATATGCTGGCGGCGACGCTACGCCTGTTCGCCCAGCATGGCTTAAGCGCCGGGGATCATGCCCATAAACAGGCGCTTGATGCATTCTGGGCCGGGGAAAGCGCATCCTATCGCTGGTGGAGCGATATTTGCCGTATGCTGGACCAGCGCCTAGCCCGCTCGCTGCCGTCAGAGCAAAGCGCCGACGCCAGCCGCAATCAGGCCTGAAGCCCCTGCACCAGCGCGCCAAGCCTTACGAAAAAAAGGCAAACGCGCGTTAACCATAAAGTGACAAACGACTGCAATAAGGCAAGCCAGAATACACCCGTTTCCCTCCCATGGAGCAAACGACATATACGGCAAGTCGACCCGCAATACAGGATTGTTCGAAGCAGGCCCGCTGGATGAGCGGGTTAAATCTGCTTTGGTGGCATCGCTGTACACGTCGCCTTTTTCGCTTGCGGTGGGGGCGATGTGCGGTGTTGTCGTGGGTCTTGTCTGTGCCATTGGCACCGGTTCCCTGGCGTTGTGGATTGCCACTGGCCTCATCACCCTGATTTCGATTTTCCGCGTCAGCATCGCCTATCGCCATGCCCGCGCCACGCCCGAAAGCGTTGATTTCGCCAAGCTGGAATTGTTGTACGAAAGCGGGGCCTGGGCGTTTTCACTGATGTTCGGGCTGATTACCACAATCACCATATTAACCGCCGCCGATCCGCGTCTGCACGTGCTGGCGACGGCCAATACCATTGGCTATGCCGCCGGGATTTCGGGCCGCAATGCCGGACGACCAGTCATTGCCATTGGCCAGTTGGCGCTGTCTGTAACGCCGGTTACGCTGGCGCTGTTGCTATCAGGGCAGATCACCTATCAGATACTGGCCGTCACCATCATCCTGTTTGCCTTTGCCATGGTGCAGATCACCCGCAACACCTTCATGACCGTGCGCGAAAGCGCCGACGCGGCAGAGCGCAATGCGCAGCTTGCCGAAAAGATGAAGCAATTTGCCCGCACCGATGTCGTCACGGGCCTGCTCAACCGCGCAGGGCTGAACAGCCATTTGCTGCAATTATTCTCTGATCCGGTGCGCAGCCAGCAGACGGCGATCTTCTGGCTCGATCTGGACCGCTTCAAAGAGGTCAATGACACGCTGGGTCATCCGGTGGGCGATCAGCTGTTGTCCGAAGTCTCGCGCCGTCTGGAACGGGTGGCTGGCAAGGACAGCATCATTGCCCGCTTTGGCGGCGATGAATTCATCATTGTCAGCCAGGGCTTTGATACCATCCAGTTGCAGGAACGCGCCAATGCGCTGCTTCAGGAAACCACCCGTTCGATGCGAATCGATGGCCAACGCCTGCAAATCGGCGTCTCCATCGGCGTTGCGCGCGCGCCCGATGATGGCGTCGATCTGGAAACGCTGATGCAAAGCGCCGATCTGGCGCTCTATCATTCCAAAGTGAATGGCCGCAATCAGGCAACCTTCTTCCAGGAAGCGATGACGCGCGATCTGATCCGTCGCCGCGAGATCGAGGCCGAATTGCGCGGCGCGATTGAGCGCGAGGAATTGACCCTCTATTTCCAACCCATTGTCGACCTCAAAACCGGCCATATCCGCAGCTTCGAGGCCTTGGTGCGCTGGTTCCACCCGGACAAGGGCGAATTGCATCCCACCGAATTTATCCAGGTGGCCGAAGAAACCGGCCTGATCATCACGCTGGGCAACTGGATCACGGCCCGCGCCTGCGAAGCAGCGGCCAGCTGGCCCGATCATATCAGCGTGTGCGTCAATATCTCGCCAGTGCAAATGCGCTCACCCGGCGCGGCTTTGGGCATTTTGCGAGCGCTGCAAGATGCGCGCCTGGCGCCTGAACGGCTGGAGCTTGAAGTTACCGAGAGCGTGTTCCTCGAAGCCGAAGACGTCATCTACAATTTCATGAACCATTTGCAGGATCACGGCGTGCGCTTTGCGCTGGATGATTTCGGCACCGGCTATTCGTCGCTTACCTATTTGCAGCGGTTCAGCTTCAGCAAGATCAAGGTGGATCGCAGCTTTGTGTCTGGCCCCAATGTGTCGAACAAATCAGACGCCATTATCCGCGCTGTGGCGGGCATGGCAACCACGCTGGAAATGCAGATCGTGGCCGAGGGCATCGAAACCGCTGGTCATGTCAACACGGTGATTGCGGCAGGCTGTACCCTTGGCCAGGGCTATTTCTATAGCCGCCCGGTCCCCGAAGTTCAGGCGGTGCAGATGATTGCCGAAGAACTGGAAACATTCGGCGACATCAAACGCGCGTTGATCGCTTAAGCGGCTTCGGTTCCGCTGACCGGCGGCACCAAAGGCACGACATCGGCGGCGGCCGCCACCTTACCCTGTGCACTCACCAGACGCGCCATCAATTTCAGATCGCGGTCTTGCAGTTTCAGCGCCGTATCAGCCCATATATCCACCACATCGCGCATTTCATCCAGCGGCACCGGCGCAACCCGGCGCATCGCTGCACGCGCGCCCAACAGGCCGTTATGCCGTTTGCTTTCGCTGTGGATCAGTTTTTTGACCTCGCTGCGCGCCTCGCCGGGTTCGGCCAGGCGGTGAACGATGCCCAGATCAAACATCTGTTCAGCCGTGAATGTCTCGCCTGACAGGATCAGGCGGTTGGCCATGGCTACGCCCAGCTTGCGTTTCAGGAACGCATGCGCGCCCATGCCGGGGAACAG
>JBGSTI010000410.1:0-7061 GCA_041736605.1 Sphingomonadaceae bacterium | reverse complement strand
TGCTGTCGATTGTCACCATCGGTTTTGTGAAGACTCGCTTGCCAGAGGCGCGGCGCTATTACCGGATGGAATTGCGCCTGTGCCTAGACATGGCGCGGGAAGCCGTGCGCATCGCAGGCCCGGCAGAGCCACTGGAAGCGGCCATTGCAACGGGTGACAGCGTGCTCGCCGATCCTGAGGCTGACATTGCCGATTTCGAAGCCGCAAGCCGGGCGTTGCGCGATCATGTCACGGCCCTGTCCAGCGCCGCTATCGGCCAGCCGCATCAGGCCGAACTGGAAGCTATGATCCTGGACAAGAGCGGAGCGTTGCTTGGCCAGAGCCGGTTGTGGTGCGCGCCGTTTGGATTTGAATTGCAGCCTGAAAACCTGCCCCAACCAGCGTGGTGACGTGCACGATTACCGATAATGACCTGAATTTCCACAATGCCGATTCCCCGGCCTTTGACCATGCCGAAACCCTGTTCCTGATCTTTTCGGTGCCAGAGGCGCGGGTCAGCGGCAATGCCTATATACTGTGCCGCCCCAATGCCGGGGTCTGCCTGTCATCGGTCTATGTGCATCAGGGGATGCACGCCAATGCATGGACCGTGGATTATTCCGATGCGCCGATGCATGTGAAATGCCCGGACAATATGCGCGATTTCACCCTGTCGAACGGCCTGTCGGTTAAGGGCGGCAACAACGCGCGCGATTATCGGTTCCGCTATGAGGGCGCGGATGGCCTTTGCCGGTTCGATCTGGATTTCAAGGGATTGATGGACCCGTTCGATCCGCTGAACCCCGCACACAATCCCATGCTGGAGGTATTTGCGGGCGATCCCGAAGCGTCGACCGGCGCGGGTGATAGCTGGACTAAGGGCCATTATGATCTGGTCGGCCGCATCACCGGCGAACTGGAACTTTATGGCCAGCGGTTTGCGGTATCGTGCGTCGATGGCCTTGATCGAAGCTGAGGCCCGCGCGCTGAATGGAATTCAGCCCCGGTATCGTGGATGCACCTGACCTTTGGTGATGATCTGGCCTTTCATCTGGTCGTGTCGCTGGACGTTGTGAACGGACAGCAGGTCTATACCACGTTCCGTTTTGGCTATGCGGTGGTCGATGGCGAATGCTGCGCTGTCACAGCGGCAGAGGTCGAGGCAGAAAGCATCGGCATGTTGGGCATGCACCGCGTGGTGCGGATCACCGATGCCAAGGGGCGCCAATGGGAGATGGTGGGATCTGCCATTGCCGCCGCGCCCTGGCACACCGCCTATACCAGCTTCATTTCATTCCAGAGCCTGTATCGTTGGACCATGGGCGACCGTGTGGGGTTCAGCAACGTCACCGACGTCATCGGCGTCACCACCTTGTCAAAGCGCCTGTCGCGATTGGCCAATGCCTGAAGGACATTCGATTATGCCGCAACAGACTGCCCATTTCGCCGCCTTTCCCGACGAACATGCATTCAAACACAAGCTGGCCCCCGATGGGCGCGAGGCATTGGCCAATATGCTGATCATGCCCGAACAGGGCCTGGCCGGTTTCATCTATCCCTCGTTGCACGCCGATGGGCCAGGAAAGGCGCGCGCCAAGTTATTCGGGCCGGGGCTGGAAACCCCCATCGAAGAAGAAGTGGACGCCGATTATCCCGCCGCCATGGATTTCGATGATTGGCGTCTGGGGCCGCTACACATGGCCGTGCGCGAACCGCACAAGATCATTGATCTATCCTGGCAGGGCGAGCGGCTGCAATTTGAAGGCCGTTATGAGGCGCTGCATCCGCCCTATGCCTTCAGCTCGCACCCCAAAGGCGTTCCCCCCTATTATGGCGATGATCGCACCGAACAGCATGGCACGCTGACCGCCAAGGTCACTATTGATGGCAAGTCGTTCGAGCATAACGGCTTTCTGGTCTATGATCACAGCTGGGGCCCGCGCGTATGGGGGTTGAACCAGCATTATAAATGGGTGCATTTTGTGACCGCCAACACATCGGTGCACTTTTTCGAGATGCAGTCCTTTGGCCGCGTCCATATTCGCGGGTTCCTTTGGAAAGATGGGGTTATGCGCCATCTGGATCATGTCACCTATGACATCGTCTATGACGAGACGATGTGGCAAAAGGAGTTCTACGTAACCGCTGTCGACACCGATGGCCGTAGCGTCAAAATCGCCGCGCAGACCTTTGCCAAGACGCAATTGTGCTGGACGCCCGGTGTGTATCTGAATGAAGCTGCGGTAACGCTGGAAATGGACGGGCAAAACGGCGTAGGCTGGGTCGAGTTTTGCTGGAACCGCGACTATTTCGATTTCGCCAAGCAGCATGTCGTGCGTTTCGGAGCAACCTGAATGAGCATGCGATGACCAATGGCTGGCTGTATCTGGGCATCGCCATATTTTGCGAAGTGGTGGCTACATCGGCCCTGAAAAGCAGCGATGGCATGTCGCGGATCATGCCATCGACCGTCGCGCTGATCGGTTATGCGATTGCGTTTTATTGCCTGTCGCGCGCGTTACAAACAATCCCGCTGGGCATGTCTTATGCCATATGGTCTGGCGTCGGTATTGTCGCGCTGACGGTCATTGGCCTGGTGCTATACCGTCAGCCCTTGGGCACCAGCGAGATCGTCGGAATGGCTCTGATTCTGGCGGGCGTTATCGTGCTATATTGGAATAGCTGAAACCAAAGGAATCGCCATTGCGAGGCCACGGATTTTATCGGGGAGCGCGGCCAATCCAGAAAGGTGCGCGAAACTGGATTGTGCCGCGGCGCTCGCAATGGCGATAGAGTGTGTTCGGCAATCAGGCAGTAACCCCCTGCCCCAGATTGGCCTTTTCATCGAACCAATCGGGCCAGCCAGCAGCTTTGTTCTGCGCCTTGGCCAATTCGCGTTCTTCGGGCGTGGCCAACTCGTTATCCCACCGCTTCAGCGCCGGCATGATGATCATATTATGCCACAAGGGCGGGATCAAAGCGGCAAAGAAGCACACGAACACGCTGGGCATCGGGATCCACTGACGGTCCGGACGCAGTTCGTGAAAGCGGGCAAAGCTATCGGTATGGTGATCGGCATGATTGGTGATTTCAAAGCCCATGATGCGCGACAAGGGTTTCAGATGGTTCCACACATGGCGGCGGGAAATGGCGCCGCCTTCGATACGGATCAGGCCGTAATGCTGGAAATAGTTGAAGCTCTCCACCCAAAAACGCGCACCGACCATACCGGCCAGCACCAAAGCCACACCGGCCCAGCCGCCGATCGCGTACACCACTGACTGCATCACAATCTGCGCCAATATGGCTTTCCACAGACGGTGGCGGATCGACCAGCGGCCATAGCCCTGCTTTTCCAGATTATCGCTTTCCATGCGCCAGGCATCGCGCGTGCTTTGCACCACGGCCTTGGGCGTAAAGCTGTACAATGTTGTGCCGCGCCGGGCGGTATCGCCATCAAGGTCCGTGGCAACATCAAGATGATGGCCCGTCACATGGGCAATCTCGCGCGTGCAATCGAGATAACAGACTTGCGAATATTGGCCGACAAAGCGGCGCAAACGGCCCCGCTGATGATAGAGTTCATGCGCGGTGGGAACCAAAGGCACAACGCTCATCCATGCGCACGACAGAATTGCGCCAGCAATCTGCCAGCCGCTGGCATCCGGCTCCATCGCAATCCAGCGCGCTGCCATGAAATACAGGCCAACCGCCATCAGCGTCGAAATCCACACTGGCAGATCGGCAATGAAGCCGGGCTTCATCTTGCGCACGCCCATATCATTGGGCAGCACCGAATCGATCAGCCCCAAAAGCGGCAGCGACGCGATGCCGATAAACACGCCGTCGCCGCCCACGTAAAACCCGGCATAGGCCGCAATCTGCACAAGCATCGGGATATAATATCGCAGATAATCCATGGAATCTCTCCTCACCTTTGTACATTTGCGTATCATTAATACGCATTATGGTAAAGCGGTTTATGATGCCCATGCCGATTGCCCCTTGCGCGACAACTGCAAATGGGAATAGCGCAGGGGCCATGAAGATGCGTGACCTTGAAACAGCGACAGGTGTAAACCGCGAGACCATCCGCGTGTATTTCCGCCACGGTCTGTTGCCGGAGCCCAATCGTCCCAAGCCTAATGTTGCCGATTATGACGACGACCATGTGCGCGCGATTATCGCTGTGCGTGATCTTCAGAAAAACAATGGCCTGACGCTGAAGCAGATTGGCAATGTGCTGTCGGGCAAAAGCGACAATCGGCAGGTCGAAGCGACTGCCTTTACCAATCTGGAAACTTTGGTCGCGACGCGGGTGGGCCTGGATGATCGCCAGGTGCTGATTTCATCGCTGATCAATGTTTGGCCCAAGGCGCTGGAAGATGCCGAGGCCTTTGAAAAAATGGGCCTGATCACCATCATCCGGTCGCGCAAAGGCCCGGCCTTAAGCGTCACCGACAGCCGAATCCTGACCATCTGGCAGGAAATGCGATCAGCAGGCTATACCGAAGAAAATGGCTTTCCGCCCAGCATCGTCGAATTTTACAAGGAACCGGCAGAAACCATTGCCGCACAGGAATCGAGCCGCTTTCTGGAAGCGGTGGGCGACAAATGGTCCGCCGAAGATGCTGCCGTGCTTTTTCAGACCGGCATTCGCCTTATGATCGATTTTTTCGGGCTGCTGCGTATCAAGGCGCTGATGCGCAACCTGCATTTTGAGCCGGTATTGGCCGATCAATCAAAGCCGCGCTCAGCAAAGGTAAAGGGCCCACCCAAAAAGGCTGGAAAGCCCGCCTGAGCCACACAGGCATAATCGGCCATCCGTCGTTCTTCAAACGACAAGGCGGTACCATGAGGCGCAACGGCGGCGCTAATCGCGCGCAATGTCGCTTCATCATTTTTGTCACCAGCGATTGATTGGGCCACCGTAACGATGGCAGCAATCGCATCAGGCAGTTCCCCCTTTCACGCCGCGCGTTCATAATCGGTTTTTCCCAGAAACAGCGTCTGGATCATGTTGCGCGGCTCTGGCCGTTGGATCAGCGCGGCAAAGATTGCCATTTCGCTGCGGATCGCGCCTTCGAAGCTTTGCGGCACGCCAAATTCAACACAATCGAGTATCGCGGCAAAGGCCGGATTACGTGAATCGGCACTCGCCCGGCGCTGATTGAGCAGCGATGTTACCAGTGGCGATTGCCAATCTGCCCGGTCCCATGGTTGCGCAGCATTTTTGAACGCCAACAGCCACGCCTCTGCCCGCGCAATTTCATCGCTCGCCGCCGCCAGTTCATGAACCAGCCCTGCCGACAAGGCTGCCTGTCCGCTCAGCCGTTCGCCATCCAGCAGGATCGGCAGAGCAGCATCGACGCCCACCAGTCGCGGCAGGCGCTGTGTGCCGCCAGCCCCCCGCAACAGGCCGACCAGCGAATACGGCAGGCCCATGCCAATTTTGGGATCATCAACCAGCACCCGATAATGCGCGCCCAGTGCCAGTTCACAACCGCCACCCAGTGCAAGGCCAGCAATCGCTGCGGCCACCGGCTTGCCCGCTGTTTCCAGCGCGCGGATCGCCTTGGACAGCGGAAAGAAGTGATCAAACGCGACGGTAAACCGGTCGCGCGGATGGGCCTGCATGATCATGTCATAGGCGACGCCCAGATCGGTCAGATCAGCCCCGGCGCAAAACGCATTGCCCTTGCCCGATCGGATCAGCGCGCCTTTGACATCGGCCTCTGCCAGCCAAGCAGCAAACGTCGCCAGTTCATGGATCGCGGCATTGGAAAACACATTCATCGTGCGTCCCGGACAATCAAAGACCAGATGCACAAGGCCATTGTCCTGCGGTTCGACGCGAAATTGGGTAAGGCTGGGAACGATCATGTCAGGCTCCGTGATTTGCGAAACTTGCCCGCGTCATCGCGGACAGGCGTGGATTGCAGGGCGATGCTGCGCGGATGCTTTTGCCGCGACAACCAAGGCGCAAGAAAGGTCGAAAGCGCGTCGGCGGTCAGGGTGCTTTCATTGGTTTCAATCACCGCATGAACGGCTTGTCCCAGATCAGTATGGGCGACGCCATAGACCGCGCAAGAGCCGATGGCAGGGTGCCGCAAGACAGCGGCCTCTACCTCGGCAGGCCAAATATTGACCCCGCCCGAAATGATCAAATCGCTTCGCCGATCTGACAGATACAGATAGCCATCGGCGTCCACCCAGCCGATATCGCCGACAGATTCCCATCCATCCGCCGTCGCCCTGCGGTCTGCACCGATATAGCGATAGCTGGAACCGGGCCCACCGGGGGGCATGGCGAACACTTCGCCTTCTGTGCCGCACGCAACCTCTTGACCTGCATCGTCCAAAATCCGCAGACGTGCGCCGCCTATCGGCTTTCCAACTGATCCGGGGCGCTGTTGCCATTCACGCCCACCAATCCAGCAGCGCACCAGCCCTTCTGTGGCACCATAGACTTCCCAAATATGATCCGGCCCGAACCAGTCGATCCAGCTTTCTTTCAGCCAGCGCGCCATCGGTGCTGCGGTGTGGACGACCATCTGCCAGCATGATAGATCAAGGCTATCACGCGACACATCGGGCAGCGCCATGATCCGGTGCATCATCGTGGGCACCATCATCGCCCAAGCGGCCCGTTCCCGCGCAATCAGTTGCAATGCCGAAATGGCATCGAACCGGTTCATGGTGATGACGGTGCAGCCCTTCCAAAGTGCAAACACCGCCGCGCTGAACGGCGCATTGTGATACAGCGGCCCCGGCACCAGCTCGGGCTTTGCCGCCGGGATGCCAATGAAATTCATGCCCTGTGCAAAGCCCGCCGGACGGCCATCGACGATCACCTTTGGCGTGCCCGTGCTGCCGCCGCTGGTGCAGGCCTTCCATGAATTGGCGACATGCAAAGGCGGGATTGGCCCGGTGGCATCATTCGGTGCGTCATCGGCGGCGATGAACAGCCCAGGCTGCATCACTGCCAAAATCGCATCGCGTTCAAAATCGGGTAGCTTGTGCGAAATCGGGGCTGGGGTCGCGCCAGCCTTGTAAATGCCAAAGGCGATGGCGAGAAATTC
>JBGSTI010000350.1:0-7478 GCA_041736605.1 Sphingomonadaceae bacterium | reverse complement strand
GATGCGCTGGTGATAGGCAAAGGCCCCCAGCACGAAATCCACCGCATCGCCGGACTGCGCATAGCGAAATTCCTGCGTGTACTGGTTTTGCTGTGACGGGTTCTGCGAGCGGGTGACGATCGGCAGGCCAGTAAAGTCGCGGTCATTTTCCGGTTTCCAGTCCCAGAACCGCCATGCGGTGATCGAGGTGAAGCTGCCGGGGCCGGTGTCCCATTTGACGCGCAGCGATGCGCCGCCGATTGTGTTGCCAGCGTTCAGATTGGCGTCGACATCGGTCAATCGATCAAACGGATTGGTGCTGACCACCTGATAGCCCTGGGCTGTGGCCAGCGCCGCATATTGCCGATTCAGCGGGCGCTGGGTCGATCCGGTGCGTACATATACGGTGCCGCAGCATTCGGGGTTCTGACGGCTGTAATCGCCTGCCAGCGTGACGTCGACATCGCTGCTGGGCTGCCATAGCAATTGCGCGCGCAGACCCAGATTGTCCTGCTCGTTGATATAATTGCCCGATGCGACGTTGAAAATCGTACCCCGGCGGCTGGTCGATGACAGCGCAAAGCGCGCGGCGACCGTATCAGACAACGGGCCGGAAACGGCCGCCTTGGCCTGTTTGAAACCCAGATTGCCGATGGTCACTTCAGCGCGACCTTCAAATTCGAATGTCGGTGCGCGGGTGGTGATGTTGATCGCGCCTGCCGTGGTGTTCTTGCCATAAAGCGTGCCTTGCGGACCACGCAAAACTTCGACCTGGGCCACATCCAGAAAATCGAATGTCGATGAAGCGGCGCGCGAATAATAGACATCGTCGACATAAATGCCGACGCCCTGTTCGATGCCGTCATTGGTCAGGCCAAAGGGCGCGCCAAGGCCACGAATGTTGACGGCGCTGTTGCGCGGGTTCGATGAATAGAATTGCAGCGTGGGGGTCAATTGCTGCAGGCGGCCGACATTGAAGGCGCCGGTATTGTCGATATGCTCGCCGCCAATCACCGAAATGGCGAGCGGCACCTCCTGCGAGGTTTCCTGACGGCGGCGGGCGGTAACAATGATCGCGCCATCATCATCAGCGCCGGTTCCGACAGATGTCTTCTCGCTATCAGCGGCAGAATCGCTCGTGTTAAGATCAGAAACGGTTTCTGCGAAAGCGGGGGTGGCGAACAGCGCAAGCGTAGCTGCGCCAGCCAATAAGCGGGCAACGGAGGTCATGTGATTTCCTTTTGAAAATGGAGCACATGGCCGCCAGTTGTCTGGTGGGCCGTGTTCAGGTTGTTTTTTTGGATAAGCGATAGCGTGTCTTGGGATATTAAAAGCGTTCAGGGTTAGTGGCCGATCAGCTGGGCTTGAGCCGTTTCTTCTCGGTCACGTCGATCTGAACCATACGGCCTTCATGCACGGTGAGCGCGACATGGCCGAATTTCAGCCCGGTCAGCGCCTCGCGAACATAGGTCAGGCTTTCGTCCAACAGTCGCTCGGCCTCGCGGTTAAGGGGTGGCTGGCTATTGTTGCTCATGGTTCACCCCGGCCGTGCAAAGCGCCGTGTTCGCGCTTATGAGTCATCGCCATCTGCGGCCTAGCTTCTATCATTTTTGTCATGCGTGTTCCTCTGTTGATGGGCACAAATTAAACTCAACCAATAAGAAAGACATAGTCAGAAATCTTGAGGGGCTCTAAAGCTGGGCTTTATACTCTATTCAAATGATCGAAAATCTTTTGTTATTGAATTTGATGAATAAAGTGGCTGTACAGGTCTGGATTCTGGGTGGGCCGATCCCGTCCGTGAATCATCTAGTTCAGCAGGAACTGGCCGAACGGCCAATCGCCAATTCCCGACGCCGCATTGATGTGGCCAACCCGTCCAGCATCAGCAAAGCGGCTGCCGAACAAGCGCGCCATGCGCCTAGCCGAGCGATAACCCAGATAAGGATCGTTCTGGCTGCCAACCAGGATGGAGGGAAAGGGCAAGGGCTCTGCGGGGGTGGGTGCAAAGGCAACAAGGCGATCATCCAGAGGAAAGAAATCGACCCATGCCGCGCGCATAAGCGAAAATGGCGCGGTTTGCTATCGCCTAACCGAGCCCAGACAGCAACAAACCAGCCGCTGCGCACAGGCCAAGTACCGGGATGATGCCTATCTTGAACCGAAAAATGGCGATCATGGCGACGACGGCAATCACCAATGGCTGCCACGACAGGCTGTCCAAAACGGGCACGGACACATGCAATGGTCCTGTGTCGACAATTTCAGTGCGCCCGAACAACACATGCACCCCGAACCAGATCGCCAGGTTGGCAATAACGCCAACAACCGAGGCTGTAACAGCGGCAAGGCCACCTTTTAGATACCGCGACTGCTGAAGCCATTCGATACACGGCGCAAAGGTGAATATCAGCATGAAACTGGGTGCGAACGTCACCCATGTGGTGAGCCCAGCGCCCAACAAACCGGCGACAAACGGGCTGAACGGTTCGGGCGCGCCAAACGCGGCCAGAAAGCCGACATGCTGCGTCACCAGAATGAGCGGGCCGGGCGTGGTTTCCGCAAGGCCCAGCCCGTCGGCCATCTCGCCCGCTGTCAGCCAGCCAAAACCCTGCACGGCATCCTGCGCCATATAGGCAAGCACGGAATAGGCACCGCCAAAGGTGACCACGGCCAGTTGCGAGAAGAACGTGCCGATCTGCCAGAATACGTGATCCTGACCGAGCAGTACCAGGACGAGGATCATGGGTAGAGCCCAAATTGCAAGCCATACCAGTATGGACACGATCGTTCCGCGCCAGCCGGGCGCAGCGACGCGGGCATGGCTGGTCTTTTTCAGTGCCAGCCATTCTGGTCGCCACGCAGCTACACACAGCCCGATCAGCGCGGTTCCCAGAACGATGAGCGGAAATGGCAGCGCAAAAACGGTCAAAAGAATAAACGCCGTCGCGGCAAGAACCCATTTGAACGGCGTATCCAGCGACCGCCCGGCAATGCGTAGCAGGGCTTGCAAGACAATGGCCAGAACCGCCGCTTTGATTCCGGTAAACAGCGCACTGAACCAGCCTAGACCAGCCGCATAGGCATAGAGCGTTGACAGACCCAACATCACCAGGGCGCCGGGCAGAATGAACAACAGTCCCGCGACAAGACCACCGCGCAGCCCGTGTAGCTTCCACCCGGTATAGGTCGCCAGTTGCTGCGCTTCAGGTCCGGGCAGCAAATGGCAGAAATTGAGTGCGCTTAGAAACTGATCTTCGCGGATCCAGCGCCGGTCATCCACCAGTACCTGATGCATCATCGCGATTTGCCCGGCTGGCCCACCAAAGCTGAGCAGGCCGATCCGGGCATAGGCCCGCACAAAGGCACGAAAGCCGGGCGTGGGGATCTGGCCCTGCATATCATTGTGACCATCGGAAGGAGAAACAGCGTCCATGAAAATAGCCTCTTTGCGCCCGCAAGCGAGCTCTAAAAGGCAACGCTTGGACAGAAGCTCCTGTCTGAACGGGAGGTTGCATCGCCCCGTTGCCCAATCATCTGTCAAGCCATCGCGACCAAGTCAACGGAGTTAGCGGCGCAGCAGTATGCAACAGATATCTGCTTGTGCCGGTGTTCGGTTCCTTAAGGATGAGTGCGGCCTGACGTTGTGGTAGTCGTAGCGCCAGACCGCCGTACTTCGCCATTAGCTTTTAGAACATCGCCGGATTTAGACCGTGCTTGCGTGTGCGTTTTCTCTGCTGCCATGGCCCTAACCACGATTGATGGCACACCATTTCCATTTTGTCCTTTGAGGAAAGCCTTGGTATAACGGAATAGATACCTAGCAGGAGACCGCTGATGGCCAAGGATGATGCCAAGACCGTGCCCAG
This sequence comes from Sphingomonadaceae bacterium, assembly GCA_041736605.1. GTDB lineage: Bacteria > Pseudomonadota > Alphaproteobacteria > Sphingomonadales > Sphingomonadaceae > JBGSTI01. The sequence goes on along the minus strand of JBGSTI010000350.1, from coordinate 3,630 downwards.
TGGCGGCGATGTAGGCGGCTTTATTGACGCCGTGCCCGATGCCGGTCGGCGCGATGATGCGCGGGTGTTGGCGGCGCTGTTCAGCGAGGTGACGGGCCAGCCGCCGGTGCTGTGGGGGCCGTCGATTATTGGCTTTGGCCAATATCATTATCGTTATGAAAGTGGGCGGGAAGGGGTGATGTGCCGTGCCGGGTTCAGCCCGCGCAAGGCCAATATGGTGCTGTATCTGCTGTCAGGCTATGGCAATGTGGAGACTGAGACCGATATGGGCGCGATGCTGGCGCGGCTGGGCAAGCATAAATTGGGGCAAAGCTGCCTGTATCTGGGTCGGTTAAAGACAATTGATCTTGATGTTTTGCGCGCAATGATTGCCTATGACTGGGACTGGATGAACCGCAAATATCCCCAATAGAAAGCTTATGACCATGCGCATGCCTGTGACGATATTGACAATGGCCCTGTTGCTGGGCGGGTGCGACACGCTGTCTGATCCCAAGGCGGCGATGGTTGGCCATTGCAAAACCGGGGTCAATCAGATGCTGGAACAATCCGGGTTGAGCAGCGACGCGGCTGACCCATTGTGCACATGCATCGTTGATCGGATGGCTGAAAAGGGCGTTGACGCGGTTGATATGCTGGGCGGCAATAATGAGCAGATGCAGCAGATTGCGCTGGAATGCGCCGCAACGCTGCCGGGTGTGCCCGCCCTGGCCATTCCGCCTTCTGAATAACGTCAGGCCGTTGCTGGCAATGGGTCAGCGACGGCCCCATCAAAATCACACACCTGATTGCGGCCAGCGGCCTTGGCGCGATACATGGCGGTATCGGCGCGGGCGATGGCCAAATGCAGGGGCAGGCCGGGCACCCAATAGGCGATGCCCAGCGAACCCGATACGCGCACATTGGGCGGCAAAGCCTCTGGCCAATGGCGACGATCATCATCGGCCAGTCCGGCGCGGATGGTTTCGGCGATAGTGGCCGCCTGATCGATAGGGCAATTGCGCAATAGCAGGATAAATTCCTCGCCGCCCCATCGCGCCACCGCACCATCGCCGCGCCCGATAATATCCATCGGCCCAATGGCAGAGGAAATAACGAAAGCGGTGTTTTTCAGCACCAGATCGCCAACATTATGGCCATGATGATCGTTGATCTGTTTGAAATGATCCAGATCGATCAGGATCATGCATAAAGGCGCAGACAGGGCATCGCGGCGAATATCCTCGGCCAGCGCCTCAAAGGCGCGGCGATTGTACAGGCCGGTCAGGCTATCGCGATTGGCCAGATATTCCGCTGTAGCCAGCGCATCACCCAACCGTTCGGCTAGCCGCTGCTTTTCGATCTGGGTGCCAATCAGCGTGCGGGTTTGCCGACGCACATTGCGAACCAGCAAAATGATTGTAGGGATCAGCGACAATGTCGCCACAAACGGGATCGGTCCGATTTCGTCCATGAACAGCAGGGTTTGCGGCAAAAGCCCGATTTGAAAACCAGCCAGCTGGATCAGCGGAACCCGTTGCTGCGATGCGGTGACGATGCAACTGATCGAAATGGTCAAGATGATGATCAGGCACACGAACATCGATTGAATGTCGTCGCCCAGACTGTCGATCACGGGCAACATCATCAGCGCCCAGCATAGGCCCGATAGCAGCGCCAACCCTTCATAAAATCGCCATAGGCGCGCGACGCGATCCGATGACTGGCTGCGTCGCATCAGCACGACCAGACCGTATAGCGACACGATCACAGCAGTGTTTGCCACGATCAGCCACAGCATCCGATTCAGATCCGGCAAAGACAGGCTGCATAGCCCGATCAGCGCCAGCGGAATCAGATAGGTGAACTGAAAATAGCCGATGCTGGCCAGAAAATTGGCGTTGCACACCGCATCGATTTCGGACGCATCAACCTTAACAGCCGCGCCAGCGCGCGCTGCGGCAATTGATCTTGATGTGTCCAGCATCTCCATCGATGGGGCCTGATTGAGGATTGCAGAGGCCCCAAGCCATGACAGCGATGGGTTAAGATTGGGTGAGGATTTTACGTGGTGCTACATTTGGGCCCGGTTTGAACGATAGCGAAAGTCGCCAATATGGTCCTCGCGGTTATGCCAATTTGACATGCCGCCAATCCGCGCGCACGGGTGGGAGCAGGGAAGGCCGCCAGCATAAAGGATTGTTATCATGAGCCGCCTGCATATCGAACGCCATGTTGTGGACCGGATCGGCTGGCTGCGCGCCGCCGTATTGGGGGCCAATGATGGCATTGTATCCACCGCCAGCCTGATCGTGGGAATCGCGGCTTCGGCGGCCAGCAAAGACATGATTGTTATCACGGCTTTGGCCGGTTTGGTGGCGGGTGCGATGTCGATGGCGGCAGGCGAATATGTTTCGGTCAGTTCGCAAGCGGATAGCGAAAAGGCGGACCGGCTGCGCGAAGAGGGCGAGTTGCGTGATCAGCCCGATGCCGAACGCAGCGAACTGATCGGGATTTATGTGGCGCGCGGGCTGGATGAAAATCTGGCCGCGCAAGTGACTGACGCGATGATGGCCAAGGATCCGCTGGCGGCGCATCTGCGTGACGAACTGGGCCAATCGTCGCATCTTGAGGCGAAGCCGGTACAGGCCGCGATATCATCGGCTGCGGCCTTTGCCATTGGCGCGGCCTTGCCTTTGGGTGTAGCCAGCCTCATTCCGGTGGACAATCTGCCCATGCTGGTCAGCATTGCGTCGCTGATATTTCTGGCGCTTCTGGGCGGCATCGGGGCAAAGGCGGGCGGCGCGCCCGTGGTGCCAGCGGTGGTACGCGTGACATTCTGGGGCGCGTTGGCCATGGTTGTTACCGCCCTGATCGGCAGCTTGTTTGGAGCCCCTGTTGCATGACGACGTATAAAGCGGTGATTTTCGATTTTGGCGGGGTGATTACCTCGTCGCCTTTTGAAGCGTTTAACCGGATGGAAGCACAGCGGGGCCTGCCGCGCGATATCGTGCGCAGCATCAACGCCCGCAATCCCGATGATAATGCCTGGGCACGGTTTGAACGCGATGAAATCGACGCGGATGGTTTCGATGCGGCCTTTGCGGCAGAGGCTGCGGCGCTGGGCCATGATATTGCCGGGCGCGATGTGATTGCCTGTCTGGCGGGCGATATCAGGCCGGCGATGGTCCGCGCGCTCGATTGGCTGAAGGCGCAGGACTATCGGCTGGGCTGCATCACCAATAATGTGCGGGCAGGGCATGGCGCGGGCATGGCCTTTGACGAGGGCCGCGCCGCTGCTGTCACCGATGCGATGACCCGGTTTGAACATATCATCGAAAGCAGCAAGGCAGGCGTGCGCAAACCCGATCCGCGTATTTATAGGATGATGTGCGAAGCCTTGGGGCTGGAACCTGCCGATTGCGTCTATCTGGATGATCTGGGCATCAACTGCAAACCGGCGGCAGCTTTGGGGATGCACGCGATCAAGGTATCAGGGCAGGATCAGGCCTTGGCCGATCTGGCCAAGGCGCTGAACCTGCCTTATGATTGGCCAGACCTAGACCCTGTTTCATTTAGATTGAAGCGTCGGCACGGAGCCTGATTTGGTTCAGAGCGAGGCGCGAGGAAGGAGCTATGCTTTAGCATAGT
>JBGSTI010000276.1:0-2546 GCA_041736605.1 Sphingomonadaceae bacterium | reverse complement strand
GGCTCCGCGGCCGAGAAACCCACCCCGCTGCAACTAGGCAGCAAGCTGCCTCGTTCCCTACCCCTCCCGCAAGCGAGAGGGGGAATACAAAGTTCTGCCCCCAAATGGACCTGTGTCATGACCAACCTGAATGACCTCACCGAAAGCCCGCTGGGTACCTATGCCAAGCGCAAGGGCGTGTATCCCAAGGCGGTGGACGGCCCGTTCCGTCGCCTGAAATGGGCGATCATGATCGTCACTTTGGGGATATACTACATCACGCCCTGGCTGCGCTGGGATCGCGGGCCCTATGCGCCCGATCAGGCGGTTCTGGTGGATATGGCGCATCGGCGGTTTTTCATGTTCGGCATCGAAATCTGGCCGCATGAATTTTATTATGTCGCAGGCCTGCTGATCATGGCGGGCATCGGGCTGTTTCTGGTGACCAGCGCCGTGGGCCGGGCCTGGTGCGGCTATGCCTGCCCGCAAACCGTGTGGACCGATCTGTATCAGCATGTCGAACGCTTTATCGATGGCGATCGCAATGCGCAGGTGCGCCTTGCCAATGCGCCATGGGGCCCGGCCAAGATTGGCAAACGCCTGACCAAATGGGCGATCTGGCTGGTCATCGCGCTGGCCACTGGCGGCGCATGGATTTTTTATTTCGCCGATGCCCCCACTTTGGCGCGCGCATTCTTCACCGGGCAGGCCGATCCTGTCGCCTATGCAACCGTCGGCGTGTTGACTGCCACCACATTCGTGCTGGGCGGGTTCATGCGCGAACAAGTGTGCATCTACATGTGCCCATGGCCGCGTATTCAAACCGCGATGCTCGACGAACAATCGCTGATCGTCACCTATAAGGATTGGCGCGGCGAACCGCGTGGCAGCATGAAACAGGCTAAGGGCGCAGCTTTGCCCACCGGCGATTGCATCGATTGCGACCAATGCGTTGCCGTGTGCCCCACCGGCATCGACATTCGCGAAGGCCCGCAAATCGGCTGTATCACCTGCGCTTTGTGCATCGATGCCTGTGACAAGGTGATGGCCCAGATCGGGCGTCCGCGTGGGTTGATCGATTATGCAACCTTGGCTGATGGCGACAAGGGCCGGGCAGGCGCGGCGGAAACGCCCTTGCTCAAAACGCTGCTACGCCCGCGCCTGATCATCTATTTCGCCATCTGGGCCAGCATCGGCCTGGCCTTGCTGTTCGCGCTGGGCAACCGCACCCGCATCGATATCAGCGCTGGGCAGGATCGCAACCCGCTTTATGTCACTCTGTCCAATGGCGACATTCGCAACAGCTATACGATCAAGCTGCGCAACATGGAAAGCCGCCCGCGCGACATGGAAGTGGCGATCACGGGCCTTGAACAGGGCCGCATCTGGCTGCGCGATGACAATGCCGACACTGCGTCGCGCGCCCTGAAAGTCACCGTTCCGTCAGACAGCGTGGCCAAGCTGTCGATCTTTGCCATTGCCCCCGATGACGGGCCGCAACGCGAAGATTTCGCCTTCACCGTCAAGGCGCTCGACAAACAGGGCGGTGAAGACAGCCATGATGTCAGCTTTGACCGGCCCGAGGAGTAAGCCCATGCGTAACACCCCATCTGTCGTAAAGCCGCTAACCGGCAAGCACATGGCGATGATCTTTGTCGGGTTTTTCGGCACCGTCATCACCGTCAATCTGGTGATGGCCAATTTTGCGTTGTCGACCTTTGGCGGCACCGTGGTCGATAACAGCTATGTTGCCAGCCAGAAATATAATGGCTGGTTGGCCAAGGGCCGGGCGCAACAGGCGCTGGGTTGGTCCGTCGCGACCAGCCGCGATGCTGATGGTCGCGTCGCTGTTTCGGTGACCGGGGCCGATGGTGCGATGCTGGGCGGTGCAAGCGTGACGGGCACGGCCGAACATCCACTGGGCCGCACCCCACCGATGACGCTGGATTTCCGGCAGAGTGAAACGGGTTATGTCAGCGATGTGGCGCTGCCCGCCGGACGCTGGAAAATCCGCCTGACCGTGCAAGCCAATGGCAAGCGGCTGGACCATGTGGGCGACGTGCGATGAGCAGACTGGCGCCCCCCACAGACCGGGCCATCACGCCATGCCATGAAACGCGCCTGTCGGTGCCGGGCATGCGCTGTGCGGGCTGTATTTCCAAGCTGGAGACGGGCCTTGCGGGCGAGCCGGGCATTGCCAGCGCGCGGGTGGATTTCAGCGCCAAACAAGTGCGCATCGCACATGTGCCAGAGCTGAAACTGCCCGATCTGATCGCCGCGCTGGACCGGCTGGGTTTCGATGCGCAAGCCCTGGCCGTGGAAACCGCAGAGGATCCTGAGCATAAGCAATTGATCCGGGCGCTGGGCGTCGCGGGCTTTGCCGCGATGAACATCATGCTGCTCTCAGTCAGCGTCTGGTCGGGCGCTGTGGGGGGCAGCCGCGATCTGTTTCACTGGCTGTCGGCCGCGATTGCCATCCCGACGGTGGCCTATGCGGGCCGCCCGTTCTTTGCCTCGGCCTGGGGCGCGCTGCGCCGGGGCCGCACCAATATGGACGTGCCGATTTC
>JBGSTI010000258.1:0-2383 GCA_041736605.1 Sphingomonadaceae bacterium | reverse complement strand
CTGGCTGCTGAGGGCAAGTTTGACGAGGCAGCGCATGTGCTGCTCCACCGCGCGATTGGCCAGATTGCAGGCAAACGCCCCGATTTGCTCGCCCCATCCAGCACGGCGCGCGAAATTACCGGGCTGGCGGCGCTGTCTGCCCGCGCGCAGGCCAGTTTTGGCACCATGGCAAAAGTGGTGGAGAAAAGCCTGTTTGCAGGCCTTGGCCTGGTGCGCGATGAATGGCTGGAGGCGCGCGCTGCCTATGCCGATTTTGCGCTCGCGGATATTGCCATCAACGACCGGCAACAGGCGCGGCTGGCATGAACGGCGCAGGCACAACCCCGCGCGGCAACAGCCCCTTTGGTCGGCGTTCGCTGATCGCCCTGCTAGTGGTGGGCAGCATCGCGTTTCTGGCGTTTCTTTACTCCATCGGTACCGGATCACCAGGCAGCGGCGCAACATCGGGCCATGCCGCCGCCCATGGCCTGACCGGCTATAGCGCGCTGGTGAAATTGATGCGGGCATCAGATGTCGACACCGAATTGCTGCGGGCGGAGGAAAAACTGCGCAACAGCGAGGGGTTGGTGGTGCTTTCGCCTGAAGGCTATGGCGAGGATGAACTGGATCAGATCATTCGCAATCGCCAATATGTCGGGCCGACAATGATCATCCTGCCCAAATATTCGATTGAGCCCTTGCCAAGCCAGCGGCGCGGCTGGGAAAAAATTGTCGGGACATTGGATACCGAAGCGTCTTTGCCGCAATTGCAGGGCGTTGGTTTCGCCAATATTCGGCTGTTTCAAAGCGAGGATAAAAAGCCCGGCCCTATGCGCTCTGGCTGGGCGGGTGGGGCCAGTATCAAGGGACCGTCTCAGCCGCGCACCATTGCCTCGGATGACCTGTCGATCATCATCCGCGATGGCCAATCAGGACAGGCGTTAGTTGCCTATGACAATAAACGCGAAATCTGGGAAGAAATTGAGGAATTTGCCGGGCGCACCGTCAGCGAAACCACGCTGGAGCAATCATCGGGGCTTGGCTATCCGGTCATTATCGCCGCCGATGCCGATCTATTCAACAATCAGGGCATGGCCGATCCGGTCCGCGCCGCGCAGGCTGTGGCGTTGATCAAGATGCTGCATGAAGGGGCGATGGCGGGTGAAGATACGCCGCTGCTGTTTGACATTACCCTGAATGGCTATGCGCAAAGCCAGAATCTCTTGTCGCTGATGGTTCAGCCGCCATTTCTGGCCGCCGCTATCATCCTGATTGTCGCCTTGTTTGGCCTCGCTTTGGTGGCGTTCAACCGCTTTGGCCCGCCTCTGGCGTCCTTGCGCGCCTATGCCTTTGGCAAGTCGGCCTTGGTTGCCAATAGCGCCGATCTGGCGCTTCGCCTGGGTCGCGCCGATCATGTCGGCCCGCTTTATGCCGATCTGGTGCGCGATAATGCCGCGCGCGTTGCCGGGTTGGCGCGTATTCGCGGCACGGACAATCAGGTTGAGGCGCTGGAGCGTTTGCCAGTGGCTGAGGGTGATATGCCCTATCTCGAACTCGACCGGCGTATGCGCAATGCGCAGGGCCGCCAAGCCATTACCGCCGCTGCCGCTGCGCTGCACGGCTGGAAACAGACCATCCTGAAAGGAAATACCCGCCCATGAGCATCGCCCAAGTTCAGCAACTGGCCAATGCCATCCGATCCGAAATGGGCAAGGCCATTATCGGCCAGCATGACGTGATCGATCATATGCTGGTCGCGCTGTTTTCGTCCGGCCATGTCCTGCTCGAAGGACCGCCGGGCACCGCAAAAACCTATATGGCGCAATGTTTTGCCACCAGTCTGGGGCTGGATTTTGGCCGCATTCAGTTCACCCCCGATCTGATGCCGGGCGACATTCTGGGTTCGAACCTGTTCAATTTCCAGACCTCGGCCTTTACGCTGACGCGCGGGCCGATTTTCTGCGACCTGCTGCTCGCCGATGAAATCAACCGCACCCCGCCCAAGACGCAGAGCGCGCTGCTAGAGGCGATGCAGGAACGCCATGTGACGCTGGATGGCGAACGCCATGCCCTGCCATCCCGCTTCATGGTGGTGGCGACGCAAAACCCGATTGAAAGCCAGGGCGTCTATCCGCTGCCCGAGGCTCAGATGGACCGTTTCCTGTTCAAGCTGCTGGTCGATTATCCCAGCATCGAGGAGGAAACCCGCATTGTCGCCACCTATGGCGAACGACAGGGCGCGCCCAAGGCAGGCGATTTCGGGGTCTCGCCCGTGGTCGATCGCGATGGTCTGGACGCGGTTGGCGCAATCATTCGCGGCGTGCGGCTGGCCGATGATGTCACCGATTATATCGTGCGGCTGATCCGCGCCACGCGCGACAGCGCCGATCTGGAAAGCGGAGCC
>JBGSTI010000241.1:0-17953 GCA_041736605.1 Sphingomonadaceae bacterium | reverse complement strand
TCGGCTTCCTTGCGCGCCGTGGCAGGCGTCCATGGGCTACCAACGGGCCCGATTGTCTTGCGGCGCGCAGGCCCACCGTCGACCCGATACTGGAACACAAAGGACTGTGCTCCTCTTGGCGTGATGCGAAGTCCGAAGCCCTTCAGCCGGGGGTCCCACACGTAAATGTCGCGGTGCGGGTCCGGTGTGACAGACTGGATGGTTCGCAGTGTGATTGACTGATTCGGCATGATCTGGCGCTCGTCCACGTAATCGCCACGTAATCAGATGTAGGGATTACGATGGCGTAGCGAAGGGTAATCCACGGCGGATTTATTCCAACCGTTTCAAGTCCTTGAGCGTAGTTTGGCGTAGTATTGGAAAGGAACGAAAAGGGCACAAAGCTCCGCTCTTAATCAGCGGGTCCTTGGTTCGAGCCCAAGTGCGTCCACCATAACTTATAATCTCACATCATCCTATCTTTCGCCTCGTTCTGAATCGCTTTTGCGTTCAGCCAGAATAACGGTTTCAAAATGAAATGCGCTTGGCTATTCATGGCGCTGGCCGGGGGCGCGTGCTCTGTAGACGGCGACCGGAGTCGATGAAGATGCCACGTTTCGTGCTGATCGCAATTGCTGCCTTGGCCATCGCCGCCTGTTCATCCCCGCCCCCCAAAGCAGAACCCAAAATATTCGATGTTCGTATCGCTCAGGTCGGCAGCCAGAAATCGGCAGTGACCATCAGTGGTACTGGCACGGTGCGCCTGCGCCGGGAAACCAGCCTTGCCTTTACCTCGGCAGGGCGGATTGCGCGGCTTGCGGTCAATGAAGGCGACCGCGTGGCCAAGGGGCAATTGCTTGCCGCACTCGACATGACCACCGTCAACGCCCAATTGGATGCGGCGCGGGCAGAGCAGACGCGCACCGCCGGTGAACTCAAACGCGCCACCGCGCTGTTTGAACAGGGATGGGTGACCAAAGCCTATTTGGAAAATGCCCGCGCCGCCTATGAATCATCCATGGCGGCGTCACGCGTTCGCCAATTTGCCACCGATACGGCGCGCATTGTGGCGCCCAATAATGGCGTCGTGCTGGCCCGCACAGCAGAGCCGTCGCAGACCGTGGATGCAGGAACGCCCATCCTTGTGCTAGGCGACGAGAGTGCCGGTTATGTTCTGCGTATTCCGGTGCCAGATCGCGATGCCGCGCGGTTGCGCCCCGGTGCCCCGGCCAAGGTGCGCATTGCATCTCTGGGTGATGCCGCGTTGGACGCCGTCATTGTCGAAATTGGTGGACGGGCCGATCCGGTCACGGGCACGTTCGATGTCGAAATTGCCCTGCCCGCCACACCCGGTCTGCGGTCCGGGCAAGTGGGAAGCGCCGAATTGATTGTCAGCGATTCCACGGGGCCCGCATCGTTGCTGGTGCCGCCCGCCGCGCTGTTTTCGCCCCGCGCCGGTGAAGGGTTCGTCTATGTTGTCCCTCAAGGCAGCAAGCGTGTGGCCTTGCGCAAGGTGACCATTGCCGAAGCGCGAGACGGCGGTGTGATCGTGACCGGCGGCCTAAAGGCTGGCGAATGGGTGGTGGTGTCCAATCTTGACCGGCTGGCCGATAAGGCACAGGTCAACCCGATCCGGCGCGCGCCATGAACCTGACACGGCTGGCCGTAAAACATTGGCAATTGACGCTGGTGATATTCCTGCTGGCGGCGATGCTGGGCGTGCAATCCTTTCTGTCGATCCCACGTTCAGTAGATCCTGAAGTTGCGTTCCCGCTGACTATCACTACGGCGGTTTTGCCGGGTGCCGATGCCGCAGAAGTTGAGGAAACCGTGGCCAAGCCCATTGAGGATGTGCTGCAAGGCCTTGATTATGTGAAGGACGTGGAGTCGACCAGCAGTGATGGCGTGGCCATCATTCTGGTGGAATTTCTGCACGGCACCGATCCCGAAGAGGCGCTGGACCGCACCATCCGCGATGTCAGCGCCATTCGCAGCCAGCTGCCATCCGGCCTCGCCCGGCTTGATTTCCGCTTTCCGCGCCCGACAGAGGCGGCGGTGCTGCAACTGGCCCTCGTCAGCGAAGGGGCATCGTGGCGGCGGATGGAGAAATACGCCAATGATCTGCGTGACTCGCTGAACGTCACCGATGGTGTACGCAGCACCACGATCAGCGGGCTGCGCCGCCCGGAAGTGCAGATCCTGCTGGATCAGGGGCGTCTGGCCGAAGCGCAATTATCCGCCACAGCCGTTGCATCGGCCATTCAATCGGGCGGCATCGATCTGCCCGCAGGCGCAGTGCATGTCGATGGTCGGCGGCTCAACGTTGATGCAGGCGGTGCCTATCGCTCGCTGGAGGATATTGAATCGGTAATGATCCGCGCAGGCAATGGCCGATTGCTGCGCGTGCGCGATGTCGCATCGGTCAAATGGGGGGAACCTGAGCAACTGGCGATCACCCGCTATAATGACAAGCGCGCCGTGTTTGTGGCGGTGAAGCAAAAGGATGGCGTATCCGCGCCCATCCTGCGCGACGCCCTGATCGAGAAAGTTGCTACGTTCCGCGAGGCACTGCCGCCTGATATCAAGCTGGAAACCGCCTTTGACCAGACCATTGATATTGACCGGCGGCTGGGCGAACTGGCGCGCGACTTTGCCATTGCGCTGGCGCTGGTGCTGATCACGCTGCTGCCCTTGGGCTTTCGTGCGTCATTGGTAGTGATGATTTCGATCCCGCTATCCTTGGCGCTGGGTGTGTTCATGCTGTACCAGTTTGGCTTCACGCTGAACCAGCTCAGCATTTCCGGCTTTGTCATTTCGCTGGGTCTGTTGGTCGACGATTCCATCGTGGTGACCGAGAATATCGAGCGGCATTTGCGCGATGGCGATGCACCTGAAATGGCGGCAATTGGCGGCACCAAGGAAATCACCGCCGCCGTTTTGGGCTCTACCGGTGTTCTGCTTTTTGCGTTCCTGCCGCTCGCCTATCTGCCCGAGGGTGCGGGCGACTTCATTCGCGGATTGCCGGTCGCGGTTTTGGCGACGGTTGCCAGTTCGCTGCTCGTCTCGCTGACCATCATTCCGTTCATCGCCAGCCGCATCCTGAAACGCAGTTCCGATCCACATGGCAACAAGGCCTTGCAGTGGATCAATGGTGGCATTGAGCGGCTCTATCAGCCGGTGCTGCACCGCGCGCTCGATAATCCACGTAAGACGTTGCTAGGCACCACCATCGGCTGTGTGCTGGTTTTTGCGACGATCCCGTTCATCGGCTTCAGCTTTTTTCCGCAGTCTGACTCTCCCTATTTCGTTGTGCGCGTTCAAGCGCCAGAGGGCAGCGGCATTGCCGTGACGGACAAGGCCGTGCGCGATGTGTCTGCCATATTGGCCGACATTCCGGAAATTGATGCGCGGATGGACAATGTTGGGCGCGGCAACCCGCAAATCTATTACAACAATATCCCGCGCGAAGATGATCCCAGCTTTGGCGAAATCTTTGTGACTTTGCACGAATGGTCGCCGCGCGAGTCTCCCGAACTGATTGATCGGCTGCGCGAGAAACTGTCGCGCTATCCCGATGCGGTGGTCAAGGTGGTGCGCTTTGAAAATGGTCCGCCCGTTGACGCCCCTATTGCCATGCGCGTGCAGGGGCCAGACCTGAAGGTGCTGAAATCGCTGTCACAACAAGTGGCTGATATCATGAACGATACGCCCGGCCTGCGCGATGTAACCGATGGGCTGGCGGTGGACCGAGTTGATCTTGATCTTGGCGTGGATGACGCCAAGGCCAGCCTGCTCAATATCAGTGCCGATGCCATTCGCCGCTCTGTGCGGATCGCTCTGATCGGCGAGCGCGCCAGTTCGTTGCGCGATGCCGAGGGCGATAGCTATCCGGTGGTGGTGCGCTATCCGTTCGATACAAGGCCGCAAATTTCGATGCTGTCGTCGATCTATGTGCCCACCCAATCGGGCGGCATCGTGCCGCTGACGCAAGTGGCGACACCTCAGCTCAAATCCGTGCCATCGCAGATTCAGCGTTTCAAGCTGGAGCGGATGAACACCATCACCGCCGATGTTGATACCGGCTTTCTGGCCTCAAAGCTCAACGAACAAGTCATCGAGAAAATGGGCCAAATCCGCTTTCCCCCCGGCTATTACTGGACGGTCGGCGGCACGGCAGAGGCCTCCAGCGAAGCGACATCGGGGCTTGGCGGCGTGATCCTGTTGGCAATATTCGGCATTTTTGGTGTGCTGGTGGCTGAATTTGGCCGTTTCCGCGAAGTGGCGGTGGTCGCCGGTGTCATTCCCTTGGGGCTGGTTGGCGGGCTGATTGCGCTGCTTTCCACCGGCTATTCGATGTCGTTCCTCGCCGGGATTGGCTTCGTTGCGTTGATCGGGATCGAGATCAAAAACTCGATCCTGTTGGTCGATTTCACCACGCAATTGCGCGAGCGCGGGCTGCCCTTGCGCGAAGCCATAGAAAAGGCGGGCGAGATCCGGTTTCTGCCAGTGCTGCTCACCTCGGTTACGGCCATTGGCGGCCTGTTGCCCCTCGCCCTGTCCGCCGCACCGCTTTATGCGCCGCTGGCATGGGTGATCATCGGCGGCCTGATTTCTTCAACGCTGCTCAGCCGGATTGTTACGCCAGTCATGTATCTGCTGATCGTGCGCGGGGCAGATAAACCTAAGCAAGCGTGAAACGGATCGGCACCGATTTGGGACCACAAACAAATTCCGATTCCGACATGCGCACCGGACCAGTCAGTTCGACGGACTGAATACGCGGGATCAGTTCTTTCCACAGCGCAATCATTTCCAGCCGCGCCAGATGGATGCCCAGGCAGATATGCGCGCCAAAACCAAAGCCGACATGGCGATTGGGTTTACGCATATGATCAAAAGTGAAGGGATCAGGAAACGCCTCTTCATCGCGATTGGCGGACAAATAAGACAAATAAACCAGATCGCCCTTTTTGATCAAACGCCCATTGATTTCATAGTCTTGCGTGGCGGACCGAACAAATTGCTGCACTGGCGATGCCCAGCGGATGGTTTCCTCAACAAAGCCGGGGATGTGATCCGGATTGGCTTTCAGATCAGTCAGAATATCCGGACGCTGCGCCATTTGGGCCATGCCCGTGCCGGTGGTTGCCGATGTCGTATCATGCCCCGCCGTTGACGCGATGACGAAATAGGAAATCAGCGCACGATGCTCCATCGGCCCACCATCAACGGTGCCATTGGCAATCACCGATGCAATATCGGCGCGCGGGCATTGTTGGCGATCAGCGATGATCGGCGAATAATATTTCTCAAACTCGTCAAACACGATGCTCCACGTCCGCGTGATTTCCTCCGGATCGGTAATATTTGATCCGGGTCGCTTCAAGTCGGGATCGGCATAGCTGAACAGCCACTGGGTCAATTCCAGCATCTTGGGATGGTCTTTTTCCGGGACGCCAATCAGGTCCAGAACCACCTCCAAAGGATAGAGCAACGCGATTTCGTGCATGAAATCGCATTCAGGGGCCAGACCGATCAGCTTGTCGACGAAACTTCGCGCCGTCACCTCAACATTGGGCAAAGCAGCCTTGATGCCATCCAGCGAAAATGAACTGGCTGTTACCGCGCGATATTTGCCATGTTCCGGCGGATCAAGCTGCACCAGCGAGCGAAAGATATTGGACTGGCCGCCCGTATAATGTTTCACCAGTTCCTCACCCGCCTGACTGATCAGCGTTTTGGAACGATCCCCGCCGTGAAAGATGCTGTCTTGCCGCGCGATTTCGCGCAGATCGGCGATTTTGGTGACCATCCAGTGCGGATCATAACCGGGCACTTCCACCTGAGAGAGCGGATAATCCCGGCGCAATCGCGTGAACAGGGCATGGATCTGATCGCGATCAGCAAAGCTGGCGGGATCAAAAGCGGGGGCCACCAATTCAGGTGGGATCATTGCATGCCCTGTCATGGCGTTAAAAAACCAGCACCGGCTTGATCGCCGATCCATTTTCCGATGCATGCGCGGCTTCGTTGATCTGATCAAAGGGGAAGGTTTTGATCAGCCGGTCAAACGGGAATTTGCCCGCTTTGTGCCATGCAATCATCTGCGGGATGAAGGTCTGCGGATTGGCATCGCCTTCGGTGATATTCTTGATCGTCGTGCCGCGTACCAACATGCTCATCATATTGGCGGGCAGCATCGCTTCGGGTGGCGGCACTGCGATCAGGCCAACACAGCCCAGCGGACCTGTGCTTTCCACCGCGACGGCAATGACATCGGGAATGCCCGTCGTATCAATCGCATGGTTCACCGCGCCGCCGCTCAATTCCTTGACCTTGGCCAGCACGTCATCGCATTCCTTGGGATTGATGACATGGCTGGCGCCCAGCTCAAGCGCGAGCTTGCCGCGCTCGGCATTGGGTTCGATCACAATCACCGTGCCAGCCCCAATCGCGCGCGCGCCCAGCAATGCCGACAGGCCAACGGCGCCGCCGCCAAAGATCGCCAGCGACTGGCCTGGCTTCAGCCCGACCGAATTGACCGCAGCCCCTGCCCCGGTCTGGATACCGCAACCCAGCGGCCCCATGATGGCCAGCGGCAGATCCTTGTCGATCTTTACCGTATTGCGTTCGGTGGCAATGGCATAGGTGGCGAACGAAGATTGGCCAAAGAAATTGCCGTGCACCACCGCGCCATCCTGTGACAGTGGCGATGTGCCATCTTCCAGCCGGATGCCGCCAAAGTTCATCGGGAAAAAGCTGTGGCAATAGGCTGGTTGATGGTCTTCGCAATTCGCGCAAGTGGCGCAGCTTGCAAAGCTCAACAGCACGTGATCGCCAACGGCGATGCCCGTCACGTCAGGGCCAATGGCATCAACGACGCCTGATCCTTCATGGCCCAACACTATCGGCATGGGCACCGGAAAGCCATCTCGCGCCACCAGATCGGTGTGGCACATGCCAACGCCAACCATGCGCACACGCACTTCTGAACCGCGCGGTTCGGCAACCTCGATATCTTCGATAACAAAGGGGGTGGCGCTTTGCCGAATGATGGCTGCTTTGGCTTTCATAATTGTCTCTCCCGATGAATATTCAATATCGTATGCGAATGGCATCGCGGTTGCGGCCCAGATAGGCACGGCTGAGGCCCAATTGCTGGACCCCGGTGCCAACATGATCACCGCAAAACACGCGCATCGATGATTGCAAATAGGTGTTTGACGGGCATGGCGCCCAATAGCAGCCATTGACGGTGGAATAATGCAGATCGAACGTCTTGCCGCGAACGTCGGTGACGCTCAACACGCCGCCCATAGGCATCGCCCCGCGATATTCTTGCCGCCCCGATGATGCGGTAATGCCATAGGCTTGGCCGCCCTCCAGCACATAACCGCTGACATGCGGCCCCATTTCATTGGTCTTGGCAATATCATGCCCAGTGAAAAGATGGACGGTCAATGCCTCACCAAAGCTGGCATGCCACCAGATGACGGCGCCATTGTCCCGCTCTGGACGCGGCCCCCAGCTGCGATCTCCGGTTTCGACACAATCCACCACATGACGCACACCGCGCGCCACCAGTTCGCCGGTAATGTGATAGGTCTGCTCATAATGGCCAGACCAGCTGGTATCCCAGGCCGGGCCATTCCGCCCTGCCGCCATCGGGTCCATATCCGGATCGTTGATATCAAATGGCGCATGCAACGCGCGATAGGTGAGATCGAACGATGTCTCATCAATCCCGGTATAGCGCATCTTGTAAAGCTTGAGCGGCTCGATAACTTCGAACGACAAACCATTGGGTAAATTGAATTTTGTCAGCGATTCCGGACAAGGCAGATGCTGCATATTGTCAACATAAAGCTGCTCCTCCCACAGGTCGCTGATGCGATCCATCATGGTGATATCGCACATCGCAACGCCCAGACGCGGCCGGGTGACCAGATAGACCACAACGTTGATATTCGCTTGCTCAACCACAAAGGGCAGCGCCAGCGTTTCAGCCCAGTTCAAGGACGAATCCGCCGTGAAATGGAAATCGAAATCTTGCGGACGGATCATGCTGCATCCATAATCGTATCAAAGCCAAAGGGCAGGAACCATTGCCGATCCTTCATCACCCGCGCCTGTTCATGCGCCAGAATAATGCGTGACAGGCTGGCCATGGCCCCCTCTACACCATCGGCCGCCACGGCCTTGACCAGCGCATCTACGGCCCGATTGATGATGCCGGTCTGGACGCGCACATCGCTGCCATCGGCGCTGGCTGCACTGGCAAGGGCGGTCAAGGCTGCTCTGGTTTGCGTGCCTCCGTCAATCTCCGCAATCAGGGACTTGGCGATGGCCACCGCATCGGCAAGCTCTTCCCGCTCAAAGGCGGGCACATCATCCAATTGTGCCCGCAGGATTTGCAGATGGCCAATCGCCAATTGCACCTGTTCCTGCGCCAATGATGCTTCGGGCGGCAGATGCGGCAGGATAACTTCGGTCAGCGCACGGACAATACTGGCCAGACGTTCATCGACTGTGGGTGTCATTGCACGTCTCCCATGCTGAGCAGGCGGACCAGATCGTCGGCAAACATCGGCGATGTTGCGCCAAGGAACGTAAGCAGCACGTCCTGATGATTATGTTGCGATCGCGCAGCGGCAAGGCCGTTTGCCGCGACGATGACGTTGCACTTCCAACTCGACATCACATCGTAATAATGCAGGGTCTGGTGATTGACGGTTCGGCCCGAACGCCGCTCATATTCGGCGATAAACTCGTCACGTTCAAACAGATCAGACGCGCGGCGTGTGCCATCAGTGTCGACTGTACCAAATACCTGCATCAACACCCAGGCCAGATCCTCGTGAAAATCGCCGATCCGCGCCAATTCCCAATCGAGCAGCGCAGTAATCTGTCCGCTATCCTCTTCAAACAGGTAATTGCCGGTGCGGTAATCGCCATGGGTCATGGCCAGTTCTGCGGTATCGGGCATATTATCGGCCAGCCATTGCGTGGCTAGCGACATCACGGGACGATCCGTCCCTTCATCTATTTTCCACATTTCCAGCCAGTAATTATACGACCAGCGCGCCGCCTGTTTGGGATCGGCATCGGGCACTTCATAGCCCGGCAAAGGCCTGGCCCGGAAATCATAGGCATGGATTTTGACCAGATAATCCACAAACTGGTCGCGCAATTTGGCGCGCAAATCTGGCCCCAGCCATGTTCCAAGACCGGATACTTTAACGCCGGAATCGCTTGGCTTGGTCACCCCATTGACCACGCGCATGATCGCGGCAGGCTGGGGGAAATATTGGGCGTCATTATCAACCCAAACCGGCTCTGGCACAGGCACAATGCCCTGCATGGCCTGGATCAGCACAAATTCCCGCTCACGATCCGTTTCGGTAATGGCGGAACGCGGGTCCATGCGCAGCAAGAACGGCTCATCCTGTCCGTGTTCCGACAATGTGAAAAAGAACTGCTCTTTCGATGCGCCGCCGCCCACACGGCGTACGCCCGATACTGTGGCTCCGGGGCGCTGCACTTTGAAATAATTGGCCAGTATCTCCGTAACTTCGGGGATCAGCGCTGCCCGATAGGGGGGCAAGGCCCGCCCAGCCTTGCGGCGTTCAAGGATCTTGCGGTTGACCGCTTCCATATCTTTCAGCATCGCCGCGCTCCTCAATAGGGGCCGTTGGCGCGAATATGGGTCAGATAGCTGGTCGGCCACGCACATTCCATCCAGCCAACGCCATCCTTGCCATCAATTTTGGTGACGCCGCCGCTTTCATTCAAGCTCAATTCGGGATGCGGCACCAGACAATAGGTGCCAAAAACCTGCGTTTCGATATGGGTCGCGCGTCCGGCGGCATCGAAAACATCGGCGACATAACCGGTCTGCCAGAACTGGTCGTCATAGGCCACGTCCACCGCAACGGTTTCAACCCGCGACATCAGACCGTCTTTGAAAACATAGCCGCGAATATGCTCTTTCCCCAGCGCGTTGAAGCGCCAGAAATGCACGGCCGTATCGGTGCCCGCCTGACCAACAAACCATTCATATTGCTGGAACGGAATCCAGTCGCGCGTGCCCCAGCTGTGATCGCGATGGCCCGTGCCTTCAAATGCGATGGTCTTGTCACCCAGCCGCAATGTGCCTTTGACTTTGCCCGCCTGCTCGATCCGGTCCACCGCACAATAGGAAGGGCAGCCGCGCGGATCAGCGCCATAGGAATAGGGCGGATGAAAGGCCTCAAACGAGAAATCCAGCGTCGCTTCAGGTGTTTCCCAATGCAGATGCGCCTTATCGAATTTCAGATCCTGCTGCATCCGAAAGCCTTCGATCTGCCAGTCATCAAAGCCCATATCGGCGGGCACCGGGCGGTCGGCCAGGCGCTGTTGAATGGGGGCATCGCCAATGCCGGGGCCAAACACCGCCAGAGCCGCCCCTGCCTCGCCCGCGGCTGACACCCAAGTATAGGTGAAGAACGCAATTTTATGCTCTGGCAAGACGACGATATAGGGGATGGATTCCCGCCCATGCGCGACATTGGGCAGCGCATGGCGACCATCATGGATGGGATCAATGGCCATTTCGGGCTCTGCGAGCACGGCATTGTCAAACATCACTCTCTCCTTGTCACGCGACCCAATAGCCGCCGATTATTATGGCAGTGGATATGGCAAGCCAGATCGATACGATCAGGCGAAACGGCGCCGGTTGCCAGCGAAGTTCCATGAAATGGCTGATCACCAGATTGACCTTGAACGCCGCGATCAGGATCACTGCCGTCGCGCCAGCTTTTGCAGCGACGGCATCGCCTTTCAGAAACCAGCTTAACAGCGTGGCGATCACCAACAGCGCCCAGACGTGAATGGCCTTGATGCGCATCATCCCGCCCGCATCAAATAGAGCATCGGGAACAGCATGATCCACAACAGGTCGACCAAGTGCCAATAGCAGCCGACGCTTTCGATCCATTGGACAAACCGTTCGTCCATGGCATCGCGCCGCGCCTTGACCAGCATCATCAGCAAGGCACCAACGCCAATGGCAAAATGCAGAAAGTGAATGCCGGTGAATGCGAAATAATACATGAAAAATTCGCTGGTCGTCAGGCCGATGCCCGCATCGATCTTGGCCGAATATTCGGCGACCTTTGTGATGGCAAAGCCTGAACCGATCAGCAGCGTCAGCACCAGATTGCGCATGGTTCCGGCGCGGTCGGCAATCCGGGCGGCATCGACCGCGCGCACCATGAACAGGCTGCTGGTCAACAGGATCAGCGTGTTCAGCAGGCCCAGATTGGGATCCAGCTTTTGCCGCGACAGCTCGTAAATATCGGGTGCTTCCATCCGGCCCAGCGCAAACACCAGAAAGAACATGGCGAAAGCCGCCATATCGGCAATGATGAATGTCCAGACGCCAGAATCGCCGGGCAGGCGCGATGCCTGCCCGGTTTGGTTCAGATTATCCTGCACCATGTTCCTGCTCAATGCGGGTGGTGGCTTTCAGCGTATAGAAAGTCAGGATTGGCACCCAGACCATCCAGATCAGAAACTCGATCCAGAAATTCAGGCCGCCATCGCGGGCAAAGGCGCCGCTGAACGCAAAGGGCATCAGGCATTCGGCGATGAACATAAAGCCCACCCAGATGCCATACCAGGCCAGCCATTTGGGCACGAATGGCACTGCACGCTTATCGGCCAGAAAGCCAACGCCCAAGGCAAATAGCTGAACCGAGGTCACGGCATAGGCCAGATCAATCAGCAACCATGCCATGTCATACAGCATCTGGATCATCCAATCAGGCAGCGCATCGGGGCGATAGGCCGCTGTAAGCCAGAAGCTGCTGGGAATAAGGATGGTAATCACCGTCCACGCCGCGCCAACTCGGGCCAGCTGCACCATGATATGATCCTTGCCAACCACCTGTTCCAGCACCTTGGCAACGGCATAGCCCCATACGCCATAGGCAGGCGCGAAGGTCATCGCGATGACCATGCCAAGCCGCACGCCATTGCGATTGTCACGGAACCAGCCAGCCACTTCGGCCGCCGGAGCCTCAGGCGAAAAGGGCGGGAAATTATGCCCCAAAACGCCCCAGCAGGCATAGAAAACCAGAACGAACACTGGCCCCATCCATGCGCAGAACCGCCAATAGCGGGTGTCAACTTTGTCGGCCATCATCTCTCTCCCCATGTGTCGCTGACCGGTTCTGATTGTCATGCAGACAAGCAGAACCGATCAGGCAACGGGCCAAATGGCCGATCAGAATTTGACGGTGGCTTCGATGCCATAGGTGCGCGGTTGCGCCCGAACACGATAGCCATTGCCGAACAGATTCTCGATTGAGATGCCATAGGGATAATAGGTTTCGTTGGTCAGGTTCTTGACCCAGCCTGCCAGCGAGAACGAGTCCGTGCTATAAGTCAGGCGGCTGTTGAGAACCCAGTAATCGCCCTCACCCTCGCCAAACTTACCCGATGCCACGGCGGGCAGCGGACCACGGCTATAATCCTTGAACGAGTCATAATAGAAACGCCCAGTATAGGCCGCATCGCCATGCAGTGTCAGCTTGCCCTCACCAATGTCCAGCGCATCCCAATCAAACGCCACGTTGAATGACGACTTGGCTGCGAACGGGAACGGATTGCCTGCCACACTGACCGGACCGCCAGACGATACCACACAGCTACCCAGCTGGGCCGGGAAGTTGGGAATGGTCGCCGGATTGGCCGGGCATGCGCCCTTGGCATATTTGGTGTCGAGGAAACCGGCAGCGGCGGAGAATTTCAGGCGATCGGTTGCCTGGAATTGCGCATCGATTTCGATGCCCTTCATCGTGCCGTCCAGAGAGATCAGATTGGCCGTTGCCGTCGCATCGACAACCTGGCCCTGCTGGCCCTTATAGTCATAATAGAACAGCGCACCGTTGATCTGGATGCGATTGTCGGCAAAGCGGGTTTTGAAGCCGATTTCATAGGCATTGACCTGTTCGGGTGGCACGAAATAGACCTGATTGGCGCTGCCATAGGCCAGACCATTGAACGTGCCCGCGCGATAGCCGCGGCTATAGCTACCATAGAGCATCACATCATCCATCGGCTTCCAGTCGATGATTGCGCGGCCTGATACGCGGTTTGACGAGCCCTTGTTTTCCAGTCCGCCGGGCAAAGGAATGCCAAGGCCCTGGAATGACGGGATAACCACATTGCCCGCCTCATCCCGCACGGCTTGCAGGAAATAGGGGGAGAAGGCCCCGCCTTGCGTGAAGTTGGATACCGAGATCATACGCGCGGTTCCGGCATCATCGAAATAGGTGGTGATGCCATCGCTGAACTTGTTCTTGTCGCTGGTATAACGCAGGCCCGCCGTGAATTTCAGCGTATCGGTGATTTCATAGCTTGCCTCGCCATAGGCGGCATAGGACTTGCGATCCTGGTCAAAGCTTTGGGTCGCGCGGATGCCGGTTGGCAGCGACGATAGCGACAGCCCTGCACCGTTAAACGCGCCGCCCGGATTGAAATAGCTGCTGGGCAGGCCAACCGCCGCGCGCAAATCGCTGGTGAAGTTGAAAAAGTCTGGTGTATTGTCGGCGTCAATTGAGTCCTTGCCATAGAACACACCGACAATCGCCTTGAACCGGTCGCCCGAATAATCGAGGCGGATGTCTTGGTTAAAAGCGTGGAATTTCGACGCATAGCCGATTGAGCACAGACGCAACGGAGTCGCATCGCAATCGGTCGCTGTCTGCGAATACAGACCCGAATCATACCCAGAAATCGACACCAGACGCAGCGTATCGCTTAGCTCGATATTGGCTGAAAATACGATGCCTTCTGCCCGCGTCGTGGCAATGCCCACAGTGTCGACTTCGATTTCGTTGATGCCAAGGCCGCGTCCAGACTGGCTGTACGTCGCTGGCAGCAACCCGGCCCCGCCCGGCCCAAAGGCATTGTTCTGGAACAAGCCATTCAGCAGGAAATTCGGGCTTTGATAATTGATCAGGTCGCTGGTTTTCGATTGGCCGGTAGGGATCGGCGTTTCCGTGCCGCCCTTTACCTTGGCCGCATAGCCCTTCAGGGTCAAATCAACGCCGTCAGATGGCTTGAAACGGATCGTGCCACGAATGCCATAGGATTCCGCACCGCCCGGATTGATGCCCGAATTGCGGTTCAGGCCCGACAGACCAAACGCCGAAGAGCTATTCAATCCAGCAGGCAAGCGATTGCGAACATAGGAATCGGAATTCACATAGGTTCCGGCAATACGAATGCCCAGTGTATCGACGACCGGGGTAAATTCCACGGCACCGGCAAAATTGATGCGGTTGTAATTGCCATAACCAAAGGTGACGTTGCCATTGGTGCCTTCAAGCTGCGGCTTGCGCGTGATGAAATTGATCGCACCGCCGGTGGTGTTGCGGCCATAAAGCGTGCCCTGCGGCCCGCGAACCACTTCGATCTGTTCCAGATCATAAAGCTGCTGGCCATGGCTGGCGCGGACGGCCTGATAGACTTCATCAACATATACACCGATGGGTGAAGCCGCATTGGCGTTAAATTCCGTACCTACGCCAACGCCGCGCACCGAGAAGTTCGGCTGAGTCTCGCCATAAGGCGACGACACTTGAAGGTTCGGCATCGAGTTGTTGAGATCGGATGTTTCAAAAACGCCCTTATCGCGCAGCATATCGGCAGAAATCGCCGACACGGCAACGGGCACGTCCTGAAGATTTTCGCTGCGCTTGGTAGCCGTAACCACGATTTCGGCAAGACCGGTATTGCCAGTCGATTCTGCCGGTTCTGTCTGGGCAAGCGCCATGGTGGACGTGGTCGACATTGCCAGAACCATGGTGCCGACAAACAGTTTTGAAGCCATCCTCATCATCAGATCTCCCTCTCTTAATAGCCCGCATGTGAATCATTTTTTGCGTGACGTTGATACGCAAAATAATCTAAGCGTGAATCATGTCAACATATTTACTACATTGTATGACAAGGTCCGGGAGAATGCGATGAGCTGGTTGAAATCACTGTTTGGAAAATCGCCGCCGCGCGACGTGCAGATCAAGCCATCGGGAGCGCGGTTCGCGGTTGAGGACGGCGAAACCGTGCTAGAGCGCGCGCTGAAATCTGGCCTAGCCTATCCGCATGACTGCACGGTTGGCACTTGCGGCGCGTGCCGGACGAAACTGATCGCGGGCAAAGTCGATGCGATCACGCCCTTTGGCTATACGCTGAGTCGCGAGGAACTGGAGGCTGGCTATATTCTGGCATGCCAGGCTGTGCCCAAATCCGACCTTGAGCTTGAAGTTGACCTATCAGCGGCATCCATGGAGCAGGTCACCAGCCCTGCCCGGATCGCCGAAATTACACCGTTGACCCATGACATTGTGCGGGTGGAATGGGAGGCCGAGGCACCGATGTCTTACAAGGCCGGGCAATATGTCAACGTCCGGTGGAATGGCGGATCGATCCACCGCTCCTATTCCTTTGCCACCGCCCCTGCCCCCAATGGCAGCACCCGGATTTCCAGTTTCATCCGCCATGTGCCGGGCGGTGCATTCACTGACCAATTGTTCGCCGGAACTGCGCTGGAACTGGACTATGAACTGGATGGACCGCATGGCCAATTCTGGCTGCGCGCCGGCAAAGGCCCCATTTTGTGCATTGCCGGTGGCAGCGGCCTCGCCCCTTTGATCAGCTTGTTGCAGGATGCCGCAAAGCGCCGTGTTCGCCGCGATTGCGTGCTGCTATTCGGTGGCCGTGCCAAACGCGACATCTATGCCGATGCGGAAATTTCCGCAATCCGCTCTGCCTGGACCGCAGGTTTTGATTATTGGCCGATCTTGTCTGAAACGCCGGAACCAGGCTTTCGCGAAGGGATGGTAACTACCCATATTGCTGCGGCGCTGGATCGGCTTGGCCCGGATGCGCAGGCCTATCTTTGTGGTCCGCCCGCGATGATAGATGCCGCCATAGCAGAGCTTGGCCGGTTGGGCGTATCCCTCGACGCCATTTTCTATGACAAGTTTACCGACGCCAGTTCAGCAAAAGACTGAACCTCACATTGCCCAAGGAGAGACCTATGACCATGAACCGCAACAGTTTTTTCATCAACAATGCATGGGCCGCGCCGTCCAGCGACCGCAGCTTTGCCATCATCAACGCCTCAACCGGCGATCAGATCGCAACCGTTCCCGAAGGCGTTGAGGCTGATATTGATGCCGCCGTCGCCGCGGCACGCGCCGCATTTGACCGGGGCGACTGGTCGGGCGCAACAATGCAGGATCGCGCCGCTGTGATGCTGCGGTTCATGGAAGAGGTCGTCAAACGCGGGCCGCAAATTGCCGAGGCTGTTTCGATGCAGAACGGCATGCCGATCACTATTTCCAATATGCTGGAAGCGCAATTTCCCGCCGGTTTGCTGCAATATTATGCCAGCCTGGCCGACAGCCTTAACACAAGCGAAACGCGTCCATCGCAAATGGGCAAGGAAACTTTGGTCGAGCGCACGCCCATCGGCGTTGTTGCCGCGATTGTGCCGTGGAATTTTCCGGTGACCTTGGCCTTTTCCAAAATTGCCCCGGCGATGTTGGCGGGCTGCACTTTGGTGATCAAGCCATCGCCGGGCACTGTGCTCGATAGCTACATCATCGCAGAGGCAGCATTAGCGGCAGGCGTTCCGGCAGGCGTCATCAACATCGTGGCGGCAGATCGCGCGGCAGGCGCCCATCTGGTGTCGCATCCGTTGGTCGACAAAGTGGCCTTTACCGGATCGACGGCGGCAGGCCGCAAGATTGCCAGCGTGTGCGGCGAATTGCTGCGCCCGGTTACGCTGGAATTGGGCGGAAAGTCTGCGGCCGTGCTGCTGGATGATGTCGATCTCAACGTGTTTCTGCCCAATATCCCGACCGCATCGATGCTCAACAATGGCCAGGCCTGTTTCAATGCCACCCGCATTTTGGCCCCGGAGCGGCGCTATGACGAAATTGTTGGTGCCGTCGCAGTCATGGTGTCGCAATTGACCGTGGGCGACGCGCTGGACGCTGCCACCCATGTTGGCCCGATGGCGTCTTCCGCGCATCGCGACCGGGTGGAAGGCTATATCGCTAAGGGCCGTGAAGAGGCACGCCTCGTCGCAGGCGGCGGCCGCCCGGCCAATCACAATCGCGGCTGGTTTGTCGAACCCACCGTGTTTGCCGATGTCAGCAATGATGCCGTGATTGCGCAGGAGGAAATCTTTGGACCCGTGCTGTCGATCATCAAATATAGCGACGAGGCTGACGCCGTCCGCATTGCCAATGACTCGCAATTTGGCCTAGGCGGATCGGTGTGGAGCGCCGATGGTGGCCATGCCACCGATGTCGCGCGCCGGGTGGAAAGCGGCACGATGGGCGTCAATGGCTATATGCCCGCGCTTGGCTCCCCCTTTGGCGGCATCAAGGCCAGCGGCATGGGCAGCGAATTTGGCCCCGAGGCCGTGGGCAATTATCAGCGGGTGAAGTCGATCTATGTGATGGGCTAGGCCACGGAACGCTGGGGAAAGACTTGTCCCGCAGCATATATCAGGCGTTCCATCCCGTTATGCGGCGCGACCAGATTGGCGCGCCGCAATAACGCTTCTGATTTGATCCACATGCCGAATGCTGCCGCGTGATCGCGGCCAATCAACGCGGCCAATTTGGGGATATTGCGGCTTACGCGATATGTGCCCCAGCCTTCTAGTGCGCGAAGATAGGTAATCAGCGGCAACAGTGACGCATCATTGCGTGCCATCAGGCACGCCTGCCCATTCAACCGGGCAAATCCGATGTAGAAACCAGCCGTGTCTGCGCCCTCCCCCAGAACCAGCAGGGCATTCAGCGTTTCCAGCCAATCGTTCAAGCCTTGTGGCAGTTCGTTTGCCGTCCGCTCTGGGTCAAGCTGGCTGGGAATACCTCTGACCAGCGATTTCCATACCGCCTGGTTG
>JBGSTI010000217.1:0-8573 GCA_041736605.1 Sphingomonadaceae bacterium | reverse complement strand
GCCAACCGCGCCCGTATCGAATCGGACAATGCCGAACGCCGTGATGCGGCGCAGACGCATTCGAAGGACATCGAAGGCAAGCAGGTTGTCCTGATCCGCGCATCATCGAACGCCGGCCAGCTTTATGGTTCAGTTTCGGTGCGCGACATCGCCGACGCCCTGAACGCTGATGGTGCCAACATCACCAAGGCCATGGTTATCCTGGAACGCCCGATCAAGACGATTGGCGTGTTCCCGGTCAAGGTTTCGCTGCACCCCGAAGTGTCGGTGCAGGTCGAAGTCAACGTTGCCCGTTCGCCTGAAGAAGCTGAGCTTCAAAAGGCTGGCGTCGACGTTATGGCGGCGATGTTTGAAACCGATGCCAGCGGCTTTACCGAAGCCTATGATCCCAACGCAGAACCGGGCGAAATCGTCCGCGAAGACGCCGAGGAAGACGCGGCCGCCGACGAAGCTTCAACCGAAGCGTAAGGCGCGGTGGCATCAGGGGTTCGCCCCTGATCGGCTGACAAAAATAAAAGGGCGGGGCCGCAAGGTTCCCGCCCTTTTTGTGTCTTGTGACTGCGGCATTGGGCGACATTCGCCCCTCCTCTTCAGGGGAGGGGCAGCGAGACTTACGGGCTTGCCCGTTAGTCGCAGCGGGGTGGGGTTTCTCGGTAGCAGCGTTACGTCGACACCACCCACCCCAACCCCTCCCTTAGAAGGGAGGGGCTAGTTAGATTACCCCGCCGCGCTGAACCGCCCTTCAAAAATCACGCCTTCCACCTTGATATCGCGTAAGGCGGAAGCGCCGACATCATAGGGATCCTTATCCAGCACCGCGAAATCAGCGCGCTTGCCCGAGGCGATGGAGCCGACCATTGCGTCCATGCCAATCACTTGCGCCGCCTCAATCGTGATGGCGCGCAACGCCTTGTGAAGGCTCAGCCGCTCTGCCGGGCCTTTGACATGACCGTCCAGCGTCTCGCGATTGCAGGCAATCCATGCCAGATATAGCGGATCGATGGGGGCCATGTTGAAATCGCTGTGCAGGCCCAAAGGCACACCGCCCTGTTCCAGCGAGGCCAGCCGGTTCATCGCCGCCGCCCGATCCGGCCCTAGCCCGGTTGTGGCATAGGCATCGCCCAATACGCGGATATAATTCGGCTGGGCCGATACCATCAGGCCCATTTTGATGATGCGCCGGTTCTGCGCCTCGGTGGAATAGCCCAGATGTTCGAGCGTAATCGTCTGTGCCGCGCGCGGACCCAGACGCGCCAAAGCATCCAGCACCACGTCCAGCCCCTAATCACCATTCACATGAATGTGCAGCGAAAATCCCGCCGTCCAGAAACGTTGAAACTGGGCATTCAGAATGTCCGGCTCGGTAATCCATTTGCCGACATGGCCATCGGTATAGCCGGGCGCGTTCATCCGCATATTTTGCGCAAAAAACGCCCCATCGGCCAGCATCTTCACGCGACGGTCAATCCGCACGCCGGGTGTGGCAAAGCGGCTGTGAATGGACTCCATCCACGCATCCAGATCGGTTTTGGGATCGACATAGGCCGCGACTGGCATCAACATCACACGCGCCGCCGCATCGGGCCGGTTGAACGTCGCGCCAATCATCTGCGCCTCTGTATCGAACCCGGCGAACATGCCCGTGCCCATATCGGATATGGTGGTGACGCCCGATTTGTTGAGCATCGTCATCATGCCCGCCATGCCCGATGCAATCCGCGCGCCAGACAGGATCACCGGACGCAGCCGATCCAGCCCCACCAGCAGGCCGGTTTCCGAAAACCAGCCGCGTTCATGATCAACATGATGGGGATCAACCCCCGCCGCCTTAACCGCAGCATCGAACGCGCCCTTGTCGGCAAAACCCCATTCTTTCAACATCGCCGAATTGACGTAAATGTCATGAAAGCTGCGTTGCCAGATCACCACCGGGCGATCAGGCGCCAGTTCGTCCAGCATCGCGCGGCTCATCGGGCCGTGGAACAGATTGTGATAGCCCCAGGTGATGAACGGCCGCGCATCGCTGGCCGCCAGCATCGCTTTCAGCCGCTGCCAATAATCGCTGGCATTGCGCACGCCGGGATAGCGGCCCGATGGCAAATCCCAATCATCGGGGGCCAGAAACGGGATGTTCAGCATCACGGCGGTCTGTGCCGGATGAACATGCGGATCGATCAGGCCGGGCATCAGCACCTTATCGGCAAAGCGCCGATCCAGCGTTCGCTCCCCCGGCCAGACAGACAGCGCATCGACGCTATCGGCCACGCCCAATATCATGCCATCGGCCACCGCCACAAAGCGCGCCTGGGGCTGGGCAGGCTCCATCGTAACGATGCGTTTGGCCTCGAAAATCGTGATGCGGCGATTGGTGGGAGTCGCAGGTTCTGCGGCGGCGATGGCAACGGGCGCACTGGCCAGCAGCCCCAAAGTGGCACGACGATTGACCCTCATGTCCATTCCTTCCCTTTGGCATCCGGCCTTTGCGGCTCAGCTCGACGATCAGCATTGGCTAGAAAGCCTGTTTGCACAAGCCTGCAAAATCGCCTAAGCCTGCCAAGGATGATAGACATTGAAAACATCATCCAAACCCTCACCCAATCCTATGAACGTGCTGTCGCCACCTTGCGCGGCGATATCAGCGCCTATCTGGCCGATGGCACACTGCCCCCGCCGGGCCGCGCCGAGGAAGGGCGCTATGCCTATCCCGAACTGATCCTGCATTATGAAGGCCAGCATGATGAGCCATCGCGCAGCCGCTCTTTCGGACGGCTGATCGCGCCGGGCACCTATGCCACCACGGTGACACGGCCCGAATTGTTCGCCGATTATCTGACCGAACAACTGGCGCTGATCGCCTCTGATTATGAAGTCACCGCCGAAGTGCGCGCCAGCTATCAGGAAATTCCCTTTCCCTATGTGCTCGATGGGATTGAAAGCGATCTGATGGCGCTGGCATCGCCACAGGAGCTGGCGCGGCATTTCCCCACCACCGAACTGGCCGCAATTGGCGATGAGTTGGCCGATGGGCAAATGGTGATGGGCGAAGGGGATTCGATGCCGCTATCGCTGTTCGATGCGCTGCGCACCGATTTCTCGCTGGCCCGGCTGCGTCATTATACCGGCACCCCGCCCGAACATGCCCAACGCTATATCCTGTTCACCAACTATCACCGCTATGTGGACGAGTTCGTGCATTGGGCCTGTGGTCAGGTGGGCAAGGGGCGCTTTACCGCCCTATCGGGTGCAGGCGGCCTCTATACCGAGGAAGTCGGCGATGATCCGGCGCGCCTGGTGGCCGACAGCGCGTGGCGGCGGCACCAGATGCCCGCCTATCACCTTATCGCCCCAGACCGCAGCGGCATTACCCTGGTCAATATCGGCGTTGGCCCATCCAATGCTAAGACGATCACTGATCATCTGGCGGTGCTGCGCCCGCATGCCTGGCTGATGATTGGCCATTGCGGTGGCCTGCGCCCCACCCAGCGCATCGGCGATTATGTGCTGGCCCATGCCTATTTGCGCGATGACCATGTGCTCGATCCGGTATTGCCCCCTGAAATCCCGATCCCGCCGATTGCCGAAGTGCAACAGGCGCTGGCCCATGCCGCCGAACTGGTTTCGGGCAGCAGCGGGGCTGATCTGAAACAGCGGATGCGCACCGGCACCGTAGTGACCACCGATGATCGCAACTGGGAGCTGCGCTATACCATGAGCGCGCTGCGTTTCTCGCTGTCGCGCGCGGTGGGTATCGATATGGAATCGGCCACCATTGCAGGCCAGGGCTATCGTTTCCGCGTGCCCTATGGGACCTTGCTATGTGTGTCGGACAAGCCCCTGCATGGCGAACTGAAACTGCCGGGTCAGGCCAATCGCTTTTATGACGAGGCGATTGCCGCGCATATGCAGATTGGCGTGACGGCCTGCGAACTGATGCGCGAAGAGGGCGAACGCCTGCACAGCCGCAAATTGCGCGCGTTCAACGAACCGCCGTTTCGGTAAGTTGGCACAAAAAAGGCCGAGGGATCGCTCCCCCAGCCTTCATTTGCTCTTAGGCCGTCAGGCCCGATCAGCTGCCTTCAAACACATAGGCACCAAAGCTGCTGACCGCCGATTCAAACTTCTTGGCAGCGGTGTTGAACGTCTCGAGCGGAATGCCCTGCGCGCCCGTCACAACGTCCCACGTGATGATCGGATCGTTTTCCGCGTCCAGCGCGATGGCGCCAAAGCGGTAATCCTTGGGCCAGCCCAGCGCGCGGCGCGGGTCCATGCCTGCTTCGGAGTCAAAGATTGCAAAGAACTGAAGTGACTGGCAATTCTTGCCTTCGGTGCAATCGTAAAACAGCACGCGCACTTTCCAGCCGCCCATTTCTGCCTCGACCATCGGATCGCCCAGATCGTCTTTCGACAGGGTGTTGGTATAGCCAAGGCCTGTCATCGCGGTCGCGACCGACTGGGGATTGGCGGCGGACACATTGCCCTTTTGAGCATAGGCCGGGGCAGTGCTGGCAAATGTTGCACCCATGACGAGCGCGGCGCCCATGATCGCAGTCTTGATACGCATAATCTATGTCCTTGAAATAAAAAGCCGAACACTATCCGCGATCTTGAATGGACCCCCATCGCCATCCGGACAAGGCCGCTGTACGTGTGCGAAACTGAACAATGGCTGTGTGCCTTTACCCGTTCCGCCAACCGCCTCGGCTGCCTGTCAGGAGAAGTGCCATAGAGACCCTGCACAAACAATGACCTAACGCACAAAATCGATGACAATCCCCGTCATGAAGGCGACGGGGACTGTCATTTGTTGTCACATGGGCCAATCCACCCGATTACCAGCCGCAGGTCTTGCCCTTATTTTCCTTTTTCAGCCACGTCATCAGCGGCGCGAAATAATCAACCATCGCGCGGCCATCCATTTCACGGCTGCCGGTAAACGCTTCCAGTGCATCGGGCCATGGCTTGGTTGCGAAAATTTGCAGCATCGCGTTCTGCTTGGTGCCGACATCTTTGTTGCCTTAGAATGAGCAACGATGCAGCGGCCCCTTCCATCCGGCCTCATCACAAGCGGCCTTGTAAAACTGGAACTGCAAAATCCGCGCCAGGAAATAGCGGGTATAGGGCGTGTTGCCGGGGATGTGATATTTCGCGCCGGGATCAAAGCTATCGGCCCCGCGCTCTACCGGCGGGATGATGCCCTGATATTGCAGGCGCATGTCGGTCCACGCCTTGTTGTAATTATCTGGCGTGATCGATCCTGCAAACACACCCCAGCGCCAGCGATCAACCAGCAGACCAAAGGGCAGGAACGCCACCTTGTCCATCGCCTGACGCAGCAACAGGCCCAGATCCTTGTCTGCGCCCGGCACCTTATCGGCATCGAGCAGGCCGATCTGCACCAGATAATCCGGCGTGATCGACAGCGCGATCATGTCGCCAATTGCCTCGTGAAAGCCATCATTCGCGCCATCAAGGTGCAGATAATCCTTGGTGTTATAGGCGCGCTGATAATAATTATGGCCCAGTTCATGATGGATGACGACAAAGTCATCGCCATTCACCTTGATGCACATTTTGATGCGGATATCGTCTTTGTTATCCAGATCCCATGCGCTGGCATGGCACTGGACTTCGCGGTCCGCAGGCTTGGTGAACAGCGATCGCTGATAGAAAGTCTCAGGCAAGGGCGCAAAGCCCAGGGAAGAGAAAAAGCCCTCGCCCGCCTTCACCATTTTGATCGCGTCATAATCCTTGGCTTTGAGCAGTTCGGTAACGTCATAGCCAATGTCGCCCGCGCCTGCCGGGGCGACGATATCATAGATATTGCCCCATTCCTGCGCCCACATATTGCCCAGCAGATCGGCACGGATCGGGCCTTTGGCGGGCTGCACCGCTTCGCCATATTTGGCGTTCAGCTTGCCGCGCGTATAGCAATGCAGCTGGTCATAAAGCGGCTTTACCTGCCCCCACAGCTTTTCGGTGAGCGCGGCGAAATCATCGGCGGGCATATCATAGCCCGAACGCCACATCGCGCCGACATCGGCAAAGCCAAGCTCGGTCGCGCCCTGATTGGCGATGTCGACCATGCGGGCATAATCCTGTTTCATCGGCTTGCCGACCTGATCATGCCAGCT
Organism: Sphingomonadaceae bacterium; assembly: GCA_041736605.1. Classification (GTDB taxonomy): domain Bacteria; phylum Pseudomonadota; class Alphaproteobacteria; order Sphingomonadales; family Sphingomonadaceae; genus JBGSTI01. The sequence continues at coordinate 2,442 of JBGSTI010000217.1, read as the reverse complement.
GACCCACATTTCCTTCAAGCGTTCGGGATCGCGATTGGTGCCCATTTCAGCCTCGATATCGCTGCCCGAAATCGGCTGGCCATTCAGCGTGCCCTTGCCCTTGCCATATTGCGCGTCCAGCCGCGTGGTGATGGTGGCGAGTTCGCCCGCCGCGCCCTCGGTCGTTGGCGCAGGCAGCACGATGCCGCCGCGCAGCTTGTCGATCTTGCGCTTGGTCACCGGATCAATGCCCGCCACATTGGCAAAGCGCGCCGCCTTGACTGCATAGCCAACCGACAGCTTGGTACCCTGTTCGCCAATATCCGCCGCCATCGCAATGGTATCATCGGTGATATAGGTGGCGTTGACCCAATAGACGCGCTGCGCCTTGTTTGAAAAATCGAGCAATTCGGCCTCAGCCGCCTTGACGAAGGCATCGGCTTCGGCGGGGGTCGGTGCGGCATCTTGCGCAAGGGCGGGCGTTGCCAGCAGCGGCAATGTGCAGGCCATGGCCAGCGCCGATACGGCGGAGATAAAGGGCTTTTTCATATGGGGCATCCTTTGGATAACAGTCCTGTGCCGCGACTTGTGGAACGCCCGCGCGCGCCGGTCAAGCGGTCAGAAATGAAACCATTTCATCGCCCAGCGCCCCTTCGGTGACGCTCGACATATGGGTGCCGGGAATTTCGGCATAATGCGCATCGATCAGCCGTTCGGTGAGTTCGGGGGCCGAGCCATTATCCTGATCATCCTTGCCACAAACCACCAGAACAGGCGTATCCACCGCGAGCAGCCGGTCCATGTCAATCGGCGCAAAACCGCTGAGCAACGCGCGTGCCACAACCGGATCGACGCCGGTGGTTTTCATGAACTGCACCGCCATCCAGTGTGGATCGCCGCGCTTTACTGTGTCGCGCTGATCAATGGCATCGATGAAAAATTGCTGGCGATTGCCCCAACCGGTCAGCCCCTGCCAGCCCATGCCTGCCAATATCGCCCGGCGCGGCTTTACGCCGCGCGTCAGCAGCTTGGCCGTGGTCCGCGCGCCCAGCGAAAAGCCGCCCAGATCGAAATCCTCCAGCCCCAGATGCTCGATCAGCAATTCAATATCATCGGCCAGCACGTCGGCGGCCAAGCCATGATCCGGGCCGCTGCCCTTGCTGTGCCCATGACCGCGAAAATCGGGCATCCACACATGAAAGCCTGCTGCGGCCAGCTTGGCGGCATGGCCAAAGCGCACCCAATTGGTCTGCGCATCGGAAAACAGGCCATGCAGCAACAGCAAGGACGGCCCGCTGCCCATTTCATGCACAGCCATCATGAAATCATCGGGAAAGCGCACCTGATGCGTTGTGAGATTGGGCGTGGTCATGCGCAAACCATGCCCCGGCCCGCCCATGCTGCCAAGCCGAATTTCGCCAATTTCACAATTATGGCATTGCTGATTATAAGCGTTGTTATTATATCAATCGCTATGAACAACGACTCAATCGGCTTTCTGCTAGGCGATACCAGCCGCCTGTTTCGCAAGGCGTTTGACGGCCATGCCCGCGCCAAAGGGATTACCGGGCTGCAATGGCGGCTAATGGCCTATCTGACGCGCAATCAGGGCATCCATCAAAGCGGCCTTGCCGACTTGCTAGAGGTGGAGCCAATCACCCTGTCACGCATGGTCGACCGGCTGGCCGAAGCTGGCATGGTTGAGCGGCGTCCCGATCCGCAGGACCGGCGTACCAACCGTCTGTATCTGACCGACAAGGCCGATCCTGTCATTGCCGAACTGCGTGCATCAGGTGAGGTGGTGATTGCCCAGGCGATGCAAGGCATTGACGCCGATGAACAGGCCGTGCTGGCTCGGTTGGTTGCCCGCATGCGCGCCAATCTTTCGTGCAAGGAACTGGTTGATGGATAGGCACGGAACCATCGAAACCCATGACATTGTGGCCGACGCTGTGGACGCAGCCCCTTCCGCATCGCCCACACCCGTTGTCAAACGCGCGCGGCGGCCTTGGCTGAAATATCTACTGATGTTCAGCGTGCCGTTGCTGATCGCTGCGGCCGGGGCCTATTATTGGCTCACCAGCCAAGGGTCCATTTCGACCGACAATGCCTATTTGCAACAGGACAAGGTTTCGATCTCGACCGAAATTGGCGGCAAGATTGTCGAGATTTACGTCAAGCCTGACCAAATGGTGCAAAAGGGCGACTTGCTGTTCCGCATCGATCCAGAGCCTTACCGGCTGGCCGTGGCAGAGGCCGATGCGGCCATCCGCGCCGCCAGCGTTCAGGTGGAAACATTGGGCGCAGGCTATCAATCCGCATCGGTCGATATCGGGGCCGCGCGCGAGGACATTGCCTTTGCCGAGGCCAATTTCGGGCGGCAAGCAGCGCTAATGGAACGCGGTTTTACCACCAAGCGCGATTATGACGCCGCCCGTCATGCTGTGGCGCAGGCGCGCGAAC
>JBGSTI010000207.1:0-5705 GCA_041736605.1 Sphingomonadaceae bacterium | reverse complement strand
CTTCAAAACCCCGATGATGTGGGCCATCGGCTTCATCTTCATGTTCACCGTTGGTGGCGTGACGGGTGTTGTGCTGGCCAATGGCGGCGTCGACGACAATCTGCATGATACCTATTATGTGGTTGCCCACTTCCACTATGTGCTCTCGCTGGGCGCTGTGTTCTCGCTGTTCGCCGGTTTCTATTACTGGTTCGGCAAGATGAGCGGCCGTCAGTATAACGAGTTCCTGGGCCAGCTGCACTTCTGGGTGTTCTTCGTGGGCGTGAACATTCTGTTCTTCCCGATGCACTTCCTGGGCGTTCAGGGCATGCCGCGTCGTTACCCCGATTTCGCTGATGCCTATGCTAAGTGGAACGAAGTGGCCTCGTTTGGCTATGTCGTGATGGCCGTGGGCGTCCTGATCTTCTTTGTGAATATCGGCTACAGCCTGTTTGCCGGTCGCCGCGTCGAAGGCAATTACTGGGGCGAAGGGGCTACGACGCTGGAATGGACGCTGTCCAGCCCGCCGCCGTTCCACCAGTTCGAAACCCTGCCGCAGGTCCGCTGATCTGCTGGCAACAGGGCAGGCCGTTTGCGCGGCTTGCACCAAACAACATGGCTGGTCCCGGTGCGCGAGTGCCGGGGCCAGTCGCATAATCAGCAAGGCTGGGCGCTTTCGCCTGGCCAGAACCGGACACATGCTTTCATGAACGCGGACAATCCTGCCCAGACTGCCTATCTGCCGGCCGATTGGCGCGATTTCTTTGCGCTGACCAAGCCGCGCGTGATGACGCTGGTGATTTTTACCGCGATTTGCGGACTACTGGCCGCGCCTGGCAGCATACATCCGGTGCTGGGTTTCACCGCTATTCTGTGTGTTGCGCTGGGGGCAGGGGGCTCGGCCGCGCTCAACCAATGGCATGAGGCCGATATTGATGCGGGCATGAAGCGCACGGCGCAGCGTCCGCTGCCTGCGGGTCGGATGGAGCGGGACTCGGCGCTGCAATTCGGGTTGGGTCTGTCGGCGTTGTCGGTCTTTGTGATGGGCGTGGCGATCAACTGGCTCAGCGCCGCTGTCCTCGCCTTTTCGATTTTCTTTTATGCTGTTGTTTACACGATCTGGCTGAAACCCCGAACGCCGCAGAACATCGTGATTGGTGGCGCAGCGGGCGCATTTCCGCCGCTGATCGGCTGGGCTGCCGTCACCAATGACATCACGCTGATGCCGGTGCTGTTGTTACTGATCATTTTTGTGTGGACGCCGCCGCATTTCTGGGCACTGGCGCTGTTTGTGCAGACCGATTATGCACGCGTCGGCATTCCGATGATGCCAGTTGTGCGCGGCGAAAAGTCCACACGCCGTCAGATTTTTGTCTATGCGTTGATCCTTGGTGCGGTGGCGGTGCTGCCTTGGCCCTTGGGCTTTACGGGCAGCGTTTACGGCATTGGTGCGGCCTTGCTGTCTGCCCTGTTCCTGCTGTTCAGCGCGCAAGTGGGTTTCCGCACCAGCACGGGTGAGGGCGATGCGATGACCCCTGAAAAGCGGCTTTTCTTCTATTCCATCCTGTATCTCTTTGCCCTGTTCACACTATTGGTTTTGGACGCTATTCTGCTGTCCCGAGGAGTAATCGCATGAGTGAGCACCCCCAATTAGACAAGGCTGTGGATGCAGTCGTCGATGACAGCCCCTTGCCGCACATCACCGATCCGGCCCAGATTGCTGCAATCCGTGCGCGTCAGGCGGCGCGGTCAAAGGTCATGGGCATATTGCTCGCGGCTTTGGCCATCCTGTTTTTTGCGATCACCATCGCCAAGATGAAGATCTACGGCTGATGAAGGACGCTGCCTCTATCCATCGTGGCAAGGTGCGCAGTGCGATTGGCTCGCTGTCAATTGCGTGCGGCATGCTGGCCTTGGGCTATGCCGCTGTGCCGCTTTATGATCTGTTTTGCCGGGTGACTGGCTTTGGCGGGACCACACAAGTCGCCAATGCCGAAGAAGCCGCCAAGGTGCAGGTCGCCGAAAAGCAGATCAGCATACGCTTTGATGCCAATGTCTCTTCGGCCCTGGCTTGGGATTTCAAGCCGGAGCATGTGAAAGACACGGTGGCCTTGGGCGCGCGCGACATGGCGATCTATATTGCCACCAACCGTTCGGATCAGCCGTTGACCGGCACTGCCGCCTATAATGTTACCCCGGTGCAGGCGGGCAAATATTTCAACAAGGTTCAGTGCTTCTGCTTTACCGAACAGACGATTCAGCCCGGCGAAACCATGCGTATGCCGGTGCTGTTCTATGTCGATCCGGCGATCATGGATGATCCCGATGCGCGCGATATTGAGCAGATTACCTTAAGCTACACCTTTTATCCGTCGGGTTCCAGCGATAAGGGTATGGACCAGAACGCAACCGGTGGCTAAGGCCTTCGGGAATCAGTAAAGCTGACGCGGATATTCCGCGCAAACAGACAGGATTTGGGGGACCATCATGGCCGGCGCCAAAAATCACGATTATCATATCCTTCCGCCCAGCATCTGGCCGTTGTTCGGCTCGATGTCGGCGCTCACCATGGCTGGTGGCGGCGTCATGTGGATGCACGAAATGGCATTCGGTAACTGGGTGTTTTTCCTCGGCCTCGCAGGCGTGCTGCTGACTTTCTACAGCTGGTGGGCCGATGTTGTGGCCGAAGCGCATGCGGGCGATCATACCCCGGTGGTTCAGTTGCATCTGCGATATGGTATGATCCTGTTCATTGCGTCCGAAGTTATGTTCTTCGTTGGCTGGTTCTGGGCGTGGTTCGATTTCTCGCTCTTCCCTTCGATGGCCGAAGTGATCGGTGGCCAGTGGCCGCCCAAGGGTGTGCATGTGATCAATGCGTTTGAGCTGCCTTTGCTCAACACGCTGATCCTGCTGTGCTCGGGCACCACGCTCACTTGGGCGCATCATTCGCTGATCCATGGTGACCGTGAAGGCCTGAAAAAGGGTCTGTGGCTGACCATCATTCTGGGTGCGATCTTCACCTGCATTCAGGCGTTCGAATATGCGCACGCTCCGTTCGCTTTCACCGGTTTGAACTATGGCTCGGCCTTCATGATGGCGACAGGTTTCCACGGTTTCCACGTGCTGGTCGGCACGATCTTCCTGATCGTTTGCCTGGTGCGCACCTATAAGGGCCATTTCACGCCCAAGCAGCATTTCGGTTTCGAAGCCGCTGCCTGGTATTGGCACTTTGTCGACGTGGTGTGGCTGTTCCTGTTCATCGTCATCTATGTATGGGGTGGCTGGGGCGCACCGGTTCATTGATGAGCCAGCACCAAGATAAATCCGCGAAAGGGCAGCCAGGCACCGCTTTGGCTGCCCTTTCCGGTTTGTGCCCCGATTGCGGCGCGCGGACCTTGTTTACAGGGCCGGTCAAGTTCGCTGATCGCTGCCCGTCCTGTGGCCTGAATTTCGCCAGCTATAATGTTGGCGATGGCCCGGCGGCGTTGCTGACCATGGTGGTTGGCGCGCTGATTGTGGCTTTGGCTTTGGGGCTCGATTCGGCCTTTCATCCGCCTTTCTGGGTTCATATCATCCTCTGGGTGCCGATCACGGCGCTGGCGGTGACTTGGTCGCTGCGGGTATGCAAAGGCGCGCTGTTGATCCTTGAGCATCGCAATCAGGCGCATGAGGGGCAATTGGCTGATCCTGATCAGGCCAAGCCCGATAAGGACGCAGCGGAATGACCAGCGTAGCGGCCTCGCGCCGACCGATTCCGATCATTGCCACCATCATCGTCATCGCAGCTGTCATCACCATGTTCGCGCTGGGCGTGTGGCAATGGCAGCGCCGCGCCGAAAAGCTGGCCTTTATTGACCAGATCGAAGCCAACGCAACACAGCCCGCCACGCCATTCCCGCGCGATGGCCTGCTCCCTGCCGAACTGCTGTTGCGTAAGTCGTCGGTCAACTGCCTGAAAGTCTTGGGCTGGGAACAGAATAGCGGGCGCAACGCGGCGGGCCAATCGGGCCTGCGCCATATCGCTACTTGCGAAACCGACGCGACCGCACAGCCGGTGAAGATCGTTATCGGCGTGGCGGATCGTATCGTCGAACAGCCGGAATTTGACCGCGGCGTGATCAATGGCGTGCTGGGCCAGGCCCCTGGCGATGCCACGTTGATCAGCCAATTGGGTGGCAGCGCGCCGCCTGCGCGGGCCATGCTGGTCAGCACCGATGCCCTGCCCGGTCTCGACAAGCCTGCATTGCCCAATGCCGATTCCATTCCGAATAACCATCTGGCCTATGCGGTGCAATGGTTCCTGTTCGCCGGGATTGCGCTCATCATCTATGGCTTGGCTTTACGCAAAAGACTTGCGCGATAGTCAAGCCATGAAGGCTTTTTGTTGCGCCGCCGCGCATCGGCGGCTAACCGCAGGCGCATCATGGACTATATCAGCACCCGCGGGCAGGCGCCCGTTCTCGATTTTGAACAGGTGACCCTGGCTGGCCTTGCCAAGGATGGCGGGCTCTATGTGCCTGCGTCTTGGCCCAAGCTGAGCCTCGAAGAAATCCGCGATATGCGCGGGCTCCCCTATTCAGAACTCGCGGCGCGGATCATGACGCCGTTCATCGGTGACAGCCTGACACCCGAAAAGCTGCGCGAACTGACCGCGCAAGCCTATGGCCGGTTCAGCCATGAGGCGGTCACGCCGCTGGCGCAATTGGACAGTCAGCATTGGCTGCTGGAGCTGTTTCACGGGCCGACTTTGGCGTTCAAGGACGTGGCGCTGCAATTTCTGGGCCTGTTATTTGAGACGTTCCTTGCACGGCAGGATGGCCATATTACCGTTGTCGGCGCGACATCGGGTGATACCGGCTCGGCAGCGATTGATGCGCTGGCAGGCAGGGCCAAGGTCGATATCTTCATGCTCCACCCCGAAGGCCGGGTGTCCGACGTTCAGCGCCGTCAGATGACGACGGTGCTGGCTCCCAATGTCCACAATATCGCCATTACCGGCAGCTTTGATGACGCGCAGGCGATGGTCAAGGCGATGTTCAACGATCCCGATTTTGCCGGGCGGTTTGAACTGTCGGCGGTCAATTCGATCAATTGGGCGCGGCTGATGGCGCAGGTGGTCTATTATTTTGCCGCCGCGTTGCAATTGGGCGGGCCGGATCGCGAAGTCGCGTTTTCGGTGCCCACCGGCAATTTTGGCGATGTGTTCGCAGGCTATGTCGCGGCGCAAATGGGCCTGCCGATTGTGCAGCTGATCGTGGCCACCAATGTGAACGACATTCTGCACCGCGCGCTGGCGGATGGCGATTATTCGACTGGCACGGTGACACCCACCGCCGCGCCATCGATGGACATTCAGGTGTCCAGCAATTTTGAACGCCTGTTATTCGATATGGCAGGCCGCGATGGCGATGCTATGGCGGCGCAGATGAAGGCATTTGAGGCAGACAAGGCGATGCGCTTGACCAACGCCCAACGCGAAGGCGCCGCCAAGCTGTTCACCAGCGCGCGCGCCGATGCCGATGACATGGCGCTGGCCATGCGCTGGGCCTATGAAAAGGCTGGCCAGACGATTGATCCACATACCGCCATCGGCCTGCACGCCGCGCGCGAGGCCGGGCTTGATCCGTCGATCCCGGTGGTGACATTGGCGACAGCGCATCCGGCCAAGTTCCGTGATGCGGTTGAGCGCGCGACGGGCAACCGCCCGCATCTACCCGCCCGCGTCG
>JBGSTI010000162.1:0-10739 GCA_041736605.1 Sphingomonadaceae bacterium | reverse complement strand
GGGTCAGCCGCAAGCGGATGATTGGTGCGCTGTCCAATGAGGCCCCGGCCACCAAGAGGCTGGGCGGATCGGTGGCGCTGGCAGTCAAAGCCTTTGATGCCGGCGCGCAAATCCTGCGCGTGCATGATGTGCATGATAGCGTTCAGGCCGCGCGCGTATGGCGCGGTTTGCGCGATGCGGCGCTGGGCGTGCTGGATTATTGAAATCCGCTCCTAAAGCGAATAGCCGCCATCGCTGGTCAGCACATGGCCGGTAATATAGCCCGCTGCATCAGACAGCAGAAAGCCGATCTGGCCTGCAATCTCATCAGGCGTAGCAAAACGTCCAATGGGCGTTGAGGCCTGCGCCATAGTTTCCATCAGCGCCTCACGGCTGCCTGCCTTGGCGATCATGGTATCAAAACCCTTGGTCGCATCCCAGATGGCGGTATCGACGCCGCCCGGCGCGATGACGTTGACGCGCACACCTTTGTTGGCCACTTCCTTGGCGGCAATTTTGCTCATCTGAATGACCGCCGCCTTGGATGCCGCATAGGTGGCGGTGCCGGGTTCCGCCTTCAACGCGGTGGCTGAGCCGACGGTGACGATGCTGCCGCTCTTGGCCTTGATCATCGGACGTAAGGCTGCGCGCAAGGCCATGAAGGCGCCATCCAGATTGATGCCCATAACGCGGCGCCATTCGACGATATCGATGTCGGCCACTGCGCCGCCCGTGGGCACGCCAGCGTTGATGACCGCATAGGCCAGACCATCGAGATGCCCCGATATGTGCACCCACAGGCTGGGATCAGCCACATCGCCATGAATGCGTTCGGCGGCGCACGTGAGGGGCAGGGCGTCGAGTGCCAGCTTGTCGCGATCAATCAGCACCAATTTGCCGATGCCCTGACCGTCCAGCCAGCGCGCGCATGCCGCGCCAATTCCCGAAGCCGCGCCTGTAATCAGCGCCGTTTTGCCTGCAAATTCGCTTGTTTCCGTCATGCGACGAAAGCTAGCGGGGTCAGGCGGCGTTGTCGATTCCGAGTTCAGACAATTTACGATAGAGCGTGGAACGCCCAATGCCCAATCGCCGCGCCACTTCGGTCATGCGGCCGCGATAATGGCCAATGGCCAGGCGGATGACATCGGCCTCGATATCCTCCAACGGGCGCAGATTGCCATCCTCGGCATATAGCATGATGCCGATACCATCATGGCTGACCTTGTCTGGCCCCTTGCTGCTTTCACCCAGCATATTGTGCAGATTGGGAAATTCCTGCGCGGTCAGGGCATCGCCATCGCAAAAGATCGCGGCGCGAAACAGGGTGGCTTGCAACTGTCGGACATTGCCGGGCCAGTCATAGGCCGCAAGCAGTTTCAGCGCGCTTTCGGTAATCCCCAAGGGACGCATGCCCGGCTGATCGCCAATGCGGTTAAGGAAATGGCGGGCCAAAGCCGGAATGTCGGCGGTGCGATCTCGCAAGGGGGGCAGGCGCAGCTGAACCACTTGCAGCAATTTGGCCAGATCCTCGCGGAACAGCTTTTGTTCCACCAATTCCTGTAAAGGCTGATTGGCGGCGGCAATCACGCGCACATCGACGCGAAAACTGTGGCGCGCACCCAAGGGGCGGATTTCACCGCGATCCATGGCGTCAAACAACAGGCCCTGGCTTTCGAGCGGCAAGCGGTCGATCTCGTCCAGCACCAAAGTGCCGCCATCGGCATGTTGCATCAGGCCGATATGGCGATCAAAGGCCCCGGCAAAGGCCCCGCGTTCATGGCCGAACAGGATGGAATCGATCTGGTTCGATGGCGTGCCGCCGCAATTGACCAGACGCAGCGGCATTTTGGCGCGCGGGCTGGAGGCATGGATGGCACGGGCAATCATTTCCTTGCCGGTGCCGCTTTCGCCCTCAATCAATACAGGCACATGCGCACGCGCAGCCTTTGCGGCCACAGCCAGCGCGGCCCGGAAATGCGGTGCGGTGCCAATCATTTCATCGAAATCGAGCGGCGCGACAATTTTTTCAGTCAGCGGCTGCAATTCCTGTCCGCCCTCGGCGCGGCGGATGGCGGCTTGCAGCGCAGAGATCAGGCGATCAGGCGCGACGGGCTTGACCAGATAGTCGGTTGCCCCGGCGCGCATCGCCTCAACCGCCAGCAAGGGCGATGTGCTGGTGGTCAGCATCAGGATCGGCAAAGCAGGGCGGCGGGCGCGTAATTCGGCGATCAGTTCGCAGGCTTCGTCGCCCGGAACCCATTGGTCCAATATGATGGCTTCCAATTGCATGCCCTGGCGTGTGCCCAGAGTCGCAATGGCGGTTTCGCTGTCTGCGGCAAAGATTGTGCGCCATCCGGCCCGGCCCGCCAACGCCGAAATCAGGCGGCATTGGGCCGGTTCGTCATCAATCAGCAATAGCAGTCGCTGTTCCTGTTCGACCATGATGTTCCCGGATCCTGTGTTGAAATGACGCGCCTTTGGTTGGCATGTCATAGGCAGAAGCGGTAAAGATGCGATTAAACCCGTGCCATTTCGGGATGGCGGTGTTGGGGCTTGGGCTTGCCCACTGCCAAGATTATCTTGACGCCTCGTCTTTCAATGAGGGTTGAGCCACGCGCCCGCCGCATCTAAGGCATAGCATAGAGAATCTGTTTTCCACCAAGCCAAGAGGGGAAGAAACATGGCAAGCGATAATAATGGCATGGATATGAAAGCCGCTGAAAAGACCTTTGATAGCTTCATGGGGCTGGTAAAATGGGGCACGATCATCACGATTGCGGTCACGGCGCTTGTCGTTCTGATCATCGCAAACTGATCGCGCGTATATCCTCATGACGCGCATCGCTGTGCTCAAAGAAGGCGCAGCCGGGGAAACCCGGGTTGCTGCCACCCCTGAAACCGTCAAAAAGTTCATCGGACTTGGCGCCACGCTGGCCGTTGAAAGCGGCGCAGGCGAAACAGCGTCGATTGCCGATGCTGATTATGCCGCCGCTGGTGCAACAATCGGATCGCGCGCCGATACGCTGAAAGATGCGGATATCGTGCTGGGCGTACAAGGCCCTGATCCTGCCAGTATTGCGGGTGCAAAATCGGGCGCGTGGCTGGTCGCGGGCCTTAATCCTTTTGGCGAGCGGGCGCGGGTTGATGCCTATGCAGGGCTGGGCCTTGAAGCACTGGCGATGGAATTTATGCCGCGCATCACCCGCGCGCAGTCGATGGACATTCTGTCATCCCAGTCAAACCTGTCCGGCTATAAGGCGGTGCTGGAAGCGGCCAATCATTATGGCCGGGCCTTCCCGATGATGATGACGGCGGCAGGCACGGTTAGCGCCGCCAAGGCTTTTATTATGGGCGTCGGCGTTGCGGGGCTACAGGCCATTGCTACCGCTCGTCGTCTCGGCGCGCAGGTTTCGGCCACTGACGTGCGTTCGGCCACCAAGGAACAGATCCAGTCGCTCGGCGCCAAGCCGATCTTCGTTGAGAATGTTGCGGGTATCGAGGGCGAAGGTTCGGGCGGCTATGCCACCGAAATGAGCGAGGAATATCAAAAGGCGCAGGCCGAATTGGTATCCAGCCATATCGCCAAGCAGGATATCGTCATCACCACCGCGCTGATTCCGGGTCGTCCGGCTCCGCGGCTGATCTCCGATGCCCAGATTGCCACGATGCGCGCAGGCAGCGTCATCGTCGATCTGGCGGCGGAAAGCGGCGGCAATGTCGAAGGCGTGGTCTCGGGCCAAGTTGTCGTGCGTCACGGCGTCAAGATTGTCGGCGCAAGCAACATGCCCGCCAGCCTGGCTGCTGATACCTCGGCCCTGTTCAGCCGCAATCTGTTCAACTTCCTCAGCGCCTTTTGGGACAAGGAAGCAGGCAAGCCGGTGCTGCCCGACGAGGATGAAATCACCCAGGCCATCCGCCTGACGCAGGGCGGCAAGGTTGTGAACGCGAGGCTTTTGGGGTGAGCATTGTCCCGTGGCTCCTGATGTCTGGTGTCGCGCTGAATCCTGCGGCCAATCCCGATTATATCGAGACGGCGTGGGTGATTCAGCCTGATCCTAGCCAAATGGGTGAGCGGGATGTGCGCGACGGCGAGTTCGTGCTGAAGCACCGCTTGCTGCCGCCATCCTTGGTTGAACTAACCGAAGATGTGAAGGACGCCAAATCGGGCAAAGTTTTTGCCAAGGCAGGTGATCAGTTGTTCAGCCTGTTGACCAGCGGCGCCCCCGTTTATTGCGTCAATTCGGTGCCACAGCAAAGCCTCGGTCGCAGCCTGTTGCTGGGTTCGGGCAATTTGCAGCGGTGCATGATAGATGCCGATAGTGACGGCCGTCTGGATTCAGCGTTCAATGCGGGCAATGCCATTGCTGGACTGCCCAATTTTATGCGCAAGAGGCCCAAAAAGCCGAAAGCCGTGACTGGCGGCGCTTATGTAAAGATTGCACCAGAGCAGAATCGGCAAACTTATTTCGTTGGTATCCGTTATGAAGGACGCTCGGCAACAATCCGCAAAGGCGCGTTGCCGACCTTTAGCATTAAATTCGGGACCGAGGGCAATCTGGGCAGCCTGACTTATGATACCCTGGCGGATACAAGCGCCATGCCATTCGATGTTTCGATGCTGGGCGCTTCATTCACCGTGCTGGCGCGCGATGGCGAAGTCATCCGCGTTAAGGTCTCGCGGCCTATGCCCGCGCAGCGCTTTGGCGTTGTCCAGACCACTCAATTTTATTGAGCGATGGGGAGGGTTTTGTGCTGAACATTGCAAATACCCTTCGCCTGACGTGCTGTGCCATCGCCCTGTTTGGCGTTGGTTTGGAGGCGCAATCGGCGCATGCCGCAAAGCGTGAAATCTATACTGTAGATTGGGACATAGCGCCGGTCTCGGGTCCGACAGAACCTGTCTGGGTGAAGCCATATAGCAGCTTTGCTCAAGGCAAGATGCTGGTCAAGGCACGCTTTGTGCTTGATGGGGACGCGATCACAGCGACCGGGCGCAAGGTTGCCGATGCCGATGGATTGATCGTCGCCACCAATTTCAGCAAATCCTTGGGTTGCATGCTGACCTTGCCGGGCGAACGCGACGTTCTGCCCGTCAATGCCAAACGCAATGCGGAACTGGGCTGTCTGCTCGATAGCGATGCAGATGGGCGCTTTGACCAGTTTTTCAAACGCAGCCTGTTCATCGGAGATTTTACCTGGAACCAGAGCGCGCTGCCCAAGAAAATGGAAGCGATAACGCCGGTATCCTATCGGCGCGAGACTGGCCCCGGTTCGATGGTCGGCATTCCGATTTACGTGCAATATGGCTGGTTTGCAGGCGGCATTGATCGACTGATCTTCCAGATATGCAACCGGCCCAATCTGAAAGGTGGGCTATCGTGCCTGGCGCCCGATATTCGCGTTAAACAATCCGATTCCGTCAGGATATTCGACGCGCTTGGCGGTCGTTTTGAAGTGATCGAGAAAATAGAAAACCGGCTGCAAATCCGGCAAATCGCGCCAATCGGAGGTTTCACCTTATCGGTTCGGCGGTTTTAGGGGGTAAAATGGACTTTATTTCAATTCTATCCATCTTCGTGATGGCCTGCTTTGTGGGCTATTATGTGGTGTGGTCGGTGACCCCGGCTTTGCACACGCCGCTGATGGCGGTGACCAATGCCATTTCATCAGTCATCATTGTCGGCGCTCTGATTGCCAGTGCAGCGGCGGGATCGCCGGTGGCAAAATGGCTGGGCCTGATCGCCGTGGTGCTCGCCAGCGTTAACATCTTTGGCGGCTTTGCCGTGACTGAGCGTATGCTGGCCATGTATAAGAAGAAGGAGAAGAAGTGATGGAAATGCTGTCGCTATTCTCCGCCGCCGCGCATGGCGAGCCTGTGAACCCCTGGGTCGCTTTGGCCTATCTGATATCGGGCATTTTCTTCATTCTGGCGCTGCGTGGACTATCCAGCCCGGCGACCAGCCGCACCGGCAACCGGTTCGGTATGGCTGGCATGTTGCTGGCCGTTGGCACCACTTTGGTGACCCATGACGTTGCCTCGCTGCCCGAAATTTTGGTTGCCATTGCCATTGGCGGTGTCATCGGCTTCGTGACCGCCCGCCGCATCGCGATGACCGATATGCCACAGCTTGTGGCGGCGTTTCACTCCCTCGTCGGTCTTGCCGCCGTCCTGGTGGCGGCAGCGGCGTTCCTCAATCCCGAAGCATTCGGCATTGTGGGGGCCGATGGTCAGATCATGCAGGTCAGCCGCGTTGAAATGGGTCTGGGCATCGCCATTGGTGCGATTACCTTCTCCGGCTCGATCATCGCGTTCCTGAAACTGAACGGCAATATGTCGGGCGCGCCGATCATGCTGCCAATGCGCCATGTGATCAATCTGGGCACGCTGCTGGGCATTATCGGCCTGACGGGCTATTTCCTGTTTGACCAAAGCCCGTGGATTTTCTGGACCATCACCGGCCTGTCATTCCTGATCGGTTTCCTGCTGATCATCCCGATTGGCGGCGCAGACATGCCGGTCGTCGTATCGATGCTCAACAGCTATTCGGGTTGGGCCGCAGCGGCGATGGGCTTTACGCTGGGCAATACCGCCATGATCATCACCGGCGCGCTTGTGGGGTCGTCGGGCGCGATCCTGTCGTACATCATGTGCAAGGCCATGAACCGCAGCTTCATCAGCGTGATTGCCGGTGGCTTTGGCGCCGAGGATGCTGGCTCTGGCGGCGGCGGTGAAAAGGTTGACCGTCCGTGGAAGCGCGGCTCGGCCGAAGACGCGGCGTTCCTGATGAAACAGGCCGAAAGCGTCATCATCGTACCGGGTTATGGCATGGCTGTGGCACAGGCACAGCATGTGCTGCGCGAAATGGGCGACCTGTTAAAGGCTGAGGGCGTGTCGGTGAAATACGCGATCCACCCGGTCGCGGGCCGTATGCCTGGACACATGAACGTGCTGTTGGCCGAAGCGAACGTCGCCTATGACGAAGTCTTTGAACTCGAAGACATCAATAGCGAGTTTGCGCAAGCCGATGTAGCGTTCGTGATTGGTGCCAATGACGTGACCAATCCGGCGGCCAAGACCGACAAGACCTCGCCGATCTATGGCATGCCGATCTTGGACGTGGAAAAGGCCAAGACTGTGCTGTTCGTCAAACGCTCGATGGGCGGTGTCGGATATGCCGGTGTCGACAATGACGTGTTCTACATGGACAACACCATGATGCTGTTGGCCGACGCCAAGAAGATGGTCGAGGAAATTGTCAAATCCTTGGCGCATTGACGAATTAGGTTGATTGCAGTCTCACTGGTTGATCAAGGGGGAGGGGAGCCTTAAGGGGTTCCTCTCCCCCTTTGACGATATAAGGACGACGCAATGCGCAAGCTGGGCATGATTGGCGGCATGAGTTGGGTTTCCACCCGCGATTATTATGAACGGATCAATCGCCATATCCAGCGCCGCGTCAGCCCGATGTGCAGCGCGCCGTTGATCATCGACAGCCTGAATTTTTGTGAGCTCTCACGCCTGACCAGCGCCGAGGATTGGAAAATGGCGGCTGATACCTTGTCTGATTCGGCGCAAAAGCTGGAACAGGCTGGCGCGACCGCGATCATTATCTGCGCCAATTCAATGCACAAGGTCTATGACAAGGTGCAAGCCGCCGTATCAGTGCCGATCATCCACATCGCCGATGTTGTCGCCGATGCGATGCAGGCCAAGGGCGTTGATCGTGCCGCCCTGATTGGTACGCGCAATGTGATGACCGAGGGTTTTTATCGTGAGCGACTGGTGACGCACGGCATTACATTGGTGAATGTCGAGGCGGATCGCGTCGCAGAGATTGACCGGATCATTTACGAAGAACTGATGATCGGCAAGGCGACCCGCGAGGCGGAACGCACGCTAAAAAGCTATCTCACCGATATTGCCAAGGGCGATGTTGATGGCGTGGTGCTGGGCTGCACCGAACTGGCGATGGTGATCGATGTTGACGCCAATGTCGCGCCGATTTTCGATGGCACCCGCATCCATGCTGATGCTGCGGTCGAGTGGATACTCGATGCCGGAGCGACGGAAGGCTCTGCCAGCGCGTGACCCGCGCCATCTTTGCCAGTGATCCGGGGCAGAGCCGGGGGCGTGAATTTGCCGAGAATGATGGTGGCCAGCGCGGCCCGCGCAGCGTGTTTCAGCGTGACCGCGACCGGATCATCCATAGCATCGCCTTTCGCCGCCTGCGCCACAAGACGCAGGTGTTCATCTCCCCCGATGGCGATCATTATCGCGTCCGCCTGACCCATAGCTTGGAAGTGGCGCAAATTGGCCGGGTCATCGCGCGGCAATTGGGGTTGGACGAGGATCTGACCGAGGCCCTGTGCCTGGCGCATGATATTGGCCACCCGCCCTTTGGCCATGCGGGCGAAGATGCGTTGCAAGAGGCGATGGCGGGGCAAGGCGGCTTTGACCATAATGCCCATGCGCTGCGCACCCTGATGCGGCTGGAATCGCCCTATTGCGGCTTTGATGGTCTGAATTTGAGCTGGGAATTGCTGGAGGGCTTGGCCAAGCATAATGGGCCGGTGATGGGCGCAAAGCCATTGCCCTGGGCGTTAGCTGAACTGGACGCGGCGTTTCCGCTTGATCTGACCACTTGGCCCTCGCTGGAGGCGCAGGTTGCGGCGATTGCCGACGATATCGCCTATGACAATCACGACATTGATGACGGCCTTCGCGCCGGATTTTTGAGCATGGACCAATTGCTCAGCCTCGATTTCGTGGCCGACCAATGGCGCAACGTCGAGAGACTTTATCCGCACGCCCCGCGCGAACGGCAGCAGCGCGAATTGGTGCGCAGCCAGATTGGTCTGATGGTCAATGATGTGATTGGCGAAACACGGGCGCGGCTGGCAGCGCATGATCCGCAATCGGTGGACGATATACGCGCGGCAGGAACGGCCTTGTGCGGATTTTCGAGCGCGCTGGCGACGCAAGAACGCAGCCTCAAGCAATTCATGTACGCCAATCTCTATTATCATCCCGAACAACAGGCGACGGCTGAGCGTGCGCGCAGAGTGATCGCGTCGTTATTTGCCGCCTATCAGGCTGATCTGGCACTGTTGCCCGATGATTGGCGCAGCCGTCTGCCCGAAGCAGAGCCTGCGCGCGCGCGGCATATCGCCGATTTTCTGGCTGGCATGACCGATCGCTTTGCCGCACGCTGTCATTTCCAGATTTTCGGGTCTGTGCCGGAGGGGTTGAGCAATGTCTGATCGCATCTTGCTGATAGGAGCCACCGGATTGGTGGGCAGCGCCTTTGCGCGGCAATGGCCGGAGGAACTGACGGTGCTGGCCCGACGAGCTGTCGATTTTGGTCCGAATGTAACCGCCATGATCATACCAGCCGCGCAATGGGCCGAGGCCATTGCGGATATAAAGCCCGCCATCCTGATCAACACATTGGGTACAACGATCAAGCAAGCGGGATCAAAAGACGCGTTCAGCGCCGTCGATCATGATCTGGTACTGGTCTGTTCTCATGCGGCCAAGGCAGCGGGCGTGCGGCAGATCATCAGCGTTTCATCCGTTGGAGCCAGTGCCAAAAGCGGCAATTTCTATCTGTCGGTAAAGGGCAAGGTGGAACAGGAATTGCGCGGCCTGGGCGTCCAACGGCTCGATATCCTGCGACCCGGACTGCTGTTGGGCGACCGGCAGGGGCCGCGCCGTAGGGGCGAATCCATCGGCATGATGCTCGCGCCATTCACCGATGCGCTGATGATGGGATCGTTGCGCCGGTATCGCTCGATTCATGCCGATGCCATGGGCCGCGCCATTGCCGCGCTGGTCAAAACCGGCGGTAGCGGCACCCATATCCACGAAAATGAAAGCCTGATGCACCTCGACAGTTGACTCGCCACACGGGTGCGGGCATGTCTCCAGCGTCTCGATGCCGCACTGCGGCATGGATGGCGATGCGGGAGAGTGTGAAGGCCTTGCCAAGGCCCCACCGCCGAAGGAGCAACCGCCCCGGAATCTCTCAGGCATAAGGACCGCATCGTCCATAGGCACTCTGGAAAGAGGGCGGGCATTTCTATCCGTCCCACCGAAGGGGTAAGTGTTTCAAGCGGTTACTTCGCTTGTTTCATGAAAGCTCTCAGGTTTCCGTGACAGAGGGGGCTCGATGCAGACCCAATCGGCATTTACCGGTGCGGAGATGCATTGAACACGCCCCTAATGCGGAGAATTCTGTGAGCGAGACCCTTGATTCCGGTGCCCCGGATTCCGACATCATCGAAGATACCGGCCCGCTGCCTTTGCCGTTGGATGCCTGGCACCGCCGCCTTGGTGCGCGCATGGTGGCCTTTGCCGGTTATGAAATGCCGATCCAATATGAAGGCATCATGGCCGAACATCTGTGGACCCGCGAAAATGCCGGCCTGTTCGACGTCAGCCATATGGGCCAGATCCAGCTGATCGGTGATGGTGTCGAGGCGGCTCTGGAGGCCTTGGTGCCCGGCGATGTTCAGATACTGAAACCCGGTCGTATCCGCTATTCGCTTTTGCTCGATGACAATGGCGGTGTGCTCGATGATCTGATGATCACGCAGACCGGCCATCACCTCTATCTTGTCGTCAATGGCGCGACCAAATGGGATGATATTGCAGTTTTGCGCGAGCATCTGTCTGACGATATCACCATCAATCACAATGATGATGCGGCGCTGCTGGCGTTGCAGGGGCCAAAGGCGGTGGATGCGTTTAACCGGCTGGT
>JBGSTI010000156.1:0-1647 GCA_041736605.1 Sphingomonadaceae bacterium | reverse complement strand
CAGCCCGATACGCTGCTGGGCTATCCGGTGGTCGAGGCCGAGGACATGCCCGATATCGCGGCGGGCAGCCTGTCGGTGGCGTTCGGCAATTTCCGCGAGGCGTATCTGATCGCTGAACGCAGCGCGACCAGCATCCTGCGCGATCCGTTCACCAACAAACCGTTCGTGCATTTTTACGCGACCAAGCGCGTCGGCGGCCAGTTGGTGAACAGCGAAGCGATCAAGCTGCTGCGCTTCTCGGCCAGCTAAACCTGTCCCCCGGCGGCGCTGAACCAACCAGCGCCGCCCACTTGGCCCAACTTCGCGAAGGAACAACACCTTACTCCCATCCCGCCTGCGGGAGGGGTTGGGGGTGGGCCAATTTTTCTTTCGAAACCCGCCATCAATCCAAAGGACACCCACCATGCCCAGCCTGTTTTTCGCCGATCTGGTCGCCGAACGCAGCACCGGAACCGGGCTTGGCCCGATATCGCTGGCAGGGCCACTGCCGGGGCGGCGCAGCTTTGCCGATGTGGTGCCCGCCGGAGCCAGCTTTCATTATTGCATCGGCGGCATCACGCGCACCGATCAATGGGAAATCGGGATCGGCCAGATTGATGCGCAGGGCCGGGTGACGCGCCAGCCGCTGGCTGCTTCGGATGGCCCCGGCGGCACCGATTTTGCGCCCGGCGTCAAAATGGTGGCGCTGACCATCGCGGCAGACTGGTTTGATGCTATGCAGATCGCGGCCAATCGCCAACTGGCCATGGCTGATATTTCAGGGCTGTCCGCTGCCCTTGCCGACAAGCAGCCATTGGGCGATTATGCTGCGGCCGATCATGGCCATGCCAATGCACTGGTCAAAAACGCGGCTGGCCATTGGGTGGCCAATAGTGGACGCTTTGCGATGGGCATTGCTGTGCCTGTTTCCGCGCTGCATGTGCGGGGGGCGGCCACGAACGAAACGCTGCTGACGCTGGACAATGCCAATGGCAATCGCGCGCAGATGACATCGTTCAACGATGATTTCTATTTCGATTTCAATCTGAACAAGGCGACCCGCGCCAATATCCATTTCCGTTCAGCCTCTACCCTTACATGGGAATTGGCCGTCACCACCACTGCGGTTCGGGCCGGCAGCGATAATGCCAAATCGCTGGGTTTGGCCAGCCATCGCTGGTCAGTGATCTATGCCGCATCGGGCGCGATTGCCACATCGGACGAGCGCGCCAAGGCTGATATTGGCGTGATCCCGGAAAACTGGCTGGATGCATGGGGGCAGGTGCAATGGAGCCGTTTCCGCTTCACCGATGGCGCGCGCTGGCATGTGGGGCTGGTGGCCCAACGGGTGCACCGCGCCTTTGCCGATGCCGGGCTGGATGCGTTCGAAATCGGCCTGTGTTGCCGCGACGAATGGGCAGCGGAGCATGATCCGGAAACCGGTGCAGAGATCAACCCGGCGGGCGACCGCTGGGGCCTGCGCTATGATGAATGTTTCGGGCTTGAGGCCGCATGGCAGCGGCGCGAGCTGGACCGCCTGCGCGCTTTGATCGCGAAAGGAGGGTCAGACTGATGCTGGCCGGACAGCCTATTGCGGCACAATCGCTGGCCGTGCCCGATCCGCGCCAGGCAAGCGAACAAGCTGGGCCGCTCGCCGCCACAGCCAGC
>JBGSTI010000153.1:0-4295 GCA_041736605.1 Sphingomonadaceae bacterium | reverse complement strand
GATGTTTATGAACGCGGCGCGACGCCGCTGGCGGTGCTGCAACCGGCGAATATTGAACAGCTCTCTGCGGGCATTAGGGCCGCCACGGCGCAGGGTATCGCCATTGTGCCGCGCGGCGGCGGCATGAGCTATACCGGCGGTTATATCGCGCCCGATCAGCCATTTATCCTGATCGACATGGGCCGGATGAAGCGGGTGATCGATATCAATCCGGCAGATCGCACCGCGACGGTAGAGGCCGGAATCAGCTGGGCCGAACTGCGCACCGCGCTGCAACCCTATGGTCTGCGCGCCCGCGTATGGGGCACGTTATCGGGCCTGCACGCCAGCGTTGGCGGCGGGATGAGCCAGAATGGTACCTTTTGGGGCGCGAATGGCGGGTCGCTGGCCGATAGCGCGATCAGCATGGATGTTGTGCTGGCCGATGGACAGATTTTGACCACCGCCAAGCCATTTTTTCGCGGGTTCGGCCCCGATCTCACCGGGCTGTTCTGCGGCGATGGCGGCGCATTCGGGGTCAAGGCGCATGTCACATTGCGGCTGGTGGCAGAGGGCAAGGGGCTGGCCTATGGCAGCTTTGCCTTTGATACGCCTGCGCAGTTTTTCACTGGTCTGGCCGTGGCCGCGCGCGAGGGATTGTCGAACGAATGCTTTGGCTTTGATCCCTATCTGCAATCGCAGCGGATGAAACGCGACAGCCTGGCCAGCGACGCCAAAAGCCTGCTGACCATGATGAAGGCGCAAGGATCGCTGATCAAGGGCCTGAAAGAAGGGGCCAAGGTGGCGCTGGCGGGGCGCAGCTTTCTGGATGACGTGCCCTTTTCGATGCACATCATTACCGAACGCCGCCGCCAGAGCGAGGCCGATGCCGATATGGCTGAGCTTACCAAATTGCTGGCGGAAACGGGCGGGCGCGCAGTCGAAAACACGGTGCCCAAAATGGCCCGTTCGATGCCATTCCCGCCGGTCAACGCGATGGTTGGTCCCGCTGGCGAACGCTGGGTGCCGACGCATGGCCTGATCCGCAACAGCCGCCTGGTGGAAACATGGGAGGCTTTGTGTGCGTTCTTCGCCGAGCGGGCCGATAGCATGGCCGAACACGGGGTTACCTGGGGCGCGCTGCTGGCGGCGGCATCGCCCCAATGCAGCATTGTCGAGCCAGTTTTCTATTGGCCCGATGAACTCAACCCGCTGCACCATCACGCGGTGGAGCCGGGCCATATGAAAAAGCTGACCCGCTTTCCCGCCAATGCCGCCGCGACGCATTATGTGGGCCAGTTGCGCAAGGAATTGACCGCGCTGTTTGCCAGCCAAGACGCCGCGCATTTTCAGGTCGGCCGCGCCTATCCGCTCAAGCCATCGCATGGGCCAGCTGCATGGGGCGTGCTGGAGGCAGTGAAGGCCCAGCTTGATCCCAAACATCTTATGAACCCCGGCGTTATCGGGCTTTGAAGGTATCAATATGCTAATTACCCGCCATTATCTGACGATTGAGGGAACCAATGGCCGCCCGGCACGCCGTGTGCATTATCGCCAATGCGGAACAGGCCCGGCGGTGGTTCTGGTGCATCAAAGCCCGCGTAGTTCGGCTGAATGGACCGAATTGATGCAGATCTGGGGCGCGCATTTCACCTGTATTGCCCCCGATACGCCGGGCTATGGCCAATCCGATCCGTTGCCCGGTGAGCAACCGGAAATTGACGCATTTGCCGATGCATTGGCCGAATTTATCCGCGCCGTCGGCGTGCAGCAATGCGGCGGCTATGGCTTTCATTCGGGCGCGTTTATTCTGGCACAGGCGATGAAGCGGCATTCCGATCTGTTTGCGGGTCAGGCTCTGGGCGGCTTTGGCGTGTGGACCGATGATGAGCGCGCACTGTTTGCTGGCGGTTATTTTCCGCCCTTTGTGCCATCGGCTTATGGCGAGCATCTGGTATGGCTGTGGAACCGGATTTTGGAACAGAGCTGGTTTTTTCCATGGTTCGATGTGCGGCACGAAACCCGCATCGGCGTGGCGCGCGACGAGTCGCATGAGATTGACGCCATCGTCATGGAAATGCTGGAATCGGGCGATCATTATCGCAAAGGCTATGGCGCGGTGATGCGCGCGCTGCGGGAATTGCCGCCGCCCGATGCCATAACGCCGCCGGTGCTAATCACCGCCTATGAAGGCGATCCGATGGTGGCGCATCTGGACCGGCTGGGCGCGGTGCCCGCCAATTGGCAGGCGCGCAAAGTGGCCGATATCGCCGCGCAATGGGCCGAAAGCCTGGCGTTCTTGCGCGCGCTGCCTATCCCAGATTGCCCGATCCTGGCACAGGATGATGACGCCGGTTTTGTGACTATCGGGGACGGGCAGATTCATTATGCGGGGCAGAGGGGTGCGGCAAGGTTGATCCTGCACTCGCCGGGCAGCGAGCTTTCTCCGCCGCCCGCCAATGCCATCGCCATTGATGCCCCCGGTCATGGCCTGTCGAGCGATTTTGCCGATCCAGCCGCCGCAGTGGAGGCCGCAGCGCAGGCGCTGGGCGTGGCGGAAATCGAATGGCCTGCACCGCCCCAAGGTGATCCAGACCGGCTATATCCAGTTCTAACGCCCGACCGTTTTGGCGCGCATTTGGTCCGCGCCTGGGGGATCATGCGCGCGCAAAGTTTCTATCGCCCGCATTATGATGTGCGCCCCGCAACGGCCATTCCCTTTGATCCCGCAGATATCGCGCCAGAGCATCTGGCAAGGCGGACTTTGGCATGGCTGCGCGCTGGCCCGGCGGCGCGGCGCTGGCACGCGGTTTTGGCGGATAAGGCGGGGCAGGGATGACTTCCCCAAGCACTTTGTTTGACAAGATATGGGATGCGCACCGCGTTGTCGATCTGGACGAAGGCAGCGCGCTGATCGCCATTGATCGCATCTGGCTGCACGAACGCACCGGCGCTGTGGCACTCAAATCGCTGGCAGCGGCGGGCCGCAAAGTTGTCGATCCGGCGCGCGTTTTTGCGGTGATGGATCATATCGTCGATACCCGCATTGGGCGCGGCGATGGCACGTTGATGCCGGGCGGAGAGGCGTTCATCACTGAAACCCGCGCGGCTGCGATGGCGGCTGGCATCACTCTGTTTGATGTCAATCATGCCGATCAGGGCATCACCCATGTCATCTCGCCCGAATTGGGCATTGTGCTGCCCGGCCTGACCCTGATCGCGCCCGATAGCCACACTTGCACGCAAGGCGCGTTTGGCGCGCTGGCCTGGGGCATTGGTTCGTCAGAGGCGGAGCATGCCATGGCCACCGGCACGCTGCGCGTGGCGCGGCCCAAGACCATGCGTGTTACGTTTGACGGTGCGTTGCAGACAGGGGTGACGGCGAAGGACATGATATTGGCGCTGATCGCGGCCTATGGTGCACGCGGTGGCACGGGCTATATCGTTGAATTTGCAGGCGATGCCGTGCGCGCTCTGGACATGGAAGCGCGCATGACCCTGTGCAACATGGCCACCGAATTTGCCGCCTTTGCCGGGATCATCGGTGTGGACGGAGCAACGCTGGATTATCTGAAAGGGCGGCGTTTTGCGCCCGATCCGCTGCCCGATTGGTCTGGCTGGGTCAGCGATCCGGGCGCGATGTTTGATGCCGAGATTGTCATGGATGCAGCGCAGCTGGAGCCGATGATCAGCTATGGCACATCGCCCGAACACAGCATCGGCATTAGCGGATTTGTGCCCGTCAACGCCCCGCAAAAGGCGCTGGATTATATCGGGCTGGCGGCTGGCCAAAGGCTGGCAGGAACGCCCATCGACGCTGTGTTTATCGGCAGCTGCACCAATGCCCGCCTGTCTGATCTGCGCCGCGCCGCTGCCTTGTTGCGCGGCAAGACCATATCACCGGGCATTGCCAAGGCGCTGGTCGTGCCCGGTTCGCGCGCCGTGAAAGCGGCGGCTGAGGCAGAGGGACTGGATGCTGTCTTCACCGCCGCCGGATTTGAATGGCGCGATTCCGGCTGCTCTCTATGCTTTTATGCGGGGGGAGAGAGCTTCCCGGATGGCGCGCGCGTGCTGTCGTCAACCAACCGCAATTTTGAAGGGCGGCAGGGCCCCGGCATCCGCACCCATATTGCCAGCCCCGAAACCGTGGCGGCCAGCGCGCTGACCGGCGTAATCACCGATCCGCGGAGCATCGCATGACGCCGTTCACCAAGCTGACCAGCATCGCCGCGCCGCTGCTGTGCGACAATGTCGATACCGATGCGATCATCCCCAGCCGCGAGATGACATCCACGGGCAAGGCGGGGCTGGCCGAC
>JBGSTI010000012.1:0-1500 GCA_041736605.1 Sphingomonadaceae bacterium | reverse complement strand
GCGCGATGCGATGGTTGAGGCGCGGCACTGGCTGCGCAGTGGCGATCCGGCGCAGGCAGAGGCCGTGCTGGCCCCATTGCGTCAGGCGGAGCCGGGTAATATCGCGGCCTGGGCGCAAAGCGATTTTGCCTGGCGGATGCTGGATGATCCCCGGCACGAATGGCTGCATGGGCAGAATAATCTCTACACGCTGCGCCCCTTGGGCCTGACCGATAGCGACGTGACGCGCATTGCCGATTATCTGCGCGATCTGCACAATCGCAGCGCCTTTCCGGTGGGCCAATCCTTGCGCGGCGGCACCCAGACGCGCGGGGCTTTGCTATGGCGCCGCGAGCCTGAAGCGCAATTGCTGCGTGAGGCGATTTATGCCGGGGTGCTGGCGCATTGGCAGGATCTGCCGCCGCGCGATGATGCCCATCCATTGCTGCGCCATCGCGACCACGTGCCTGCATTTCGCGGCAGCTGGTCGGTGCGGCTGACCGATCATGGCTTTCATGTCGCGCATATCCACCCGCACGGGCTGCTGAGTTCCGCGTCCTATTGGGTGGTGCCGGAGCCGGGGCCAAGTGATGATCCGCAATCAGGGCATTTGGAAATTGGCGGGCCGCCCGCTGATCTGGACCTGCCCTTGGGGCCGCGCGCGATCATTGCGCCAAAGCCGGGGCATCTGGCGCTGTTTCCCAGCACGCTGATGCACGGCACCCGGCCATTTTCGCACGGCGAACGGATTACCATGGCGTTTGACGTGGTGGCGCATTGAGCGTGGCTGGGCCTGATCGCGCGGCGCAATGGAGTGCCTATTGGGCAGGCGGCGATGGCGACCAGGCCTGCCTGCCGCATGTGCCAGCGGCAATCAACGCGGCTTTGACGGGCTTTTGGGATCAATTTGCACAGGGCCTGCCCCATGGCGCGCAAGTGGCCGATCTGTGCAGCGGCAATGGCGCGGTGCTGCGCGTGTTGCATCAGGCGCGGGGCGATCTGGTATTGAACGGTTATGATTATGCCGATGTGCCCGTTGCTGGCGAAGGTTTCGTACTGTACGGCGGGGTGGATTGCGCCGCCCTGCCCTTGGCCGATAACGCGGTGGATGCCGTGACCAGCCAGTTTGGTGTGGAATATGCGGGGCCTGATGCGGCGCGGGAAATGGCGCGTATCCGCCGACCGGGTGGGCCATTGGCGATGATATTGCACCATGAAGATAGCGTGCTGGTGCGGCATAACCGGCATCGGCGCGATGCGATTGCGGCGTTCGCAGCCAGCGGGATATTTGACCGCGCCCGAACCGTGGCCAACGGCGGCGTGGCTGATGATATCGATGCGATCATGGCCGATCTGGCGCGCCATCATGCGGGGCAAAGGGTGATCGCCGAAATGTTCAAAGGGCTGCATCAGGCCGTGTCGCATGGCCCGGCGGGACTGGCCCGGATTGCCGAGATCGCGGCGCTGGCGACCAACGAACATGCCCGTCTGGACGCGATGGCCAAGGCGGCGCTGAATGAG
>JBGSTI010000092.1:0-3126 GCA_041736605.1 Sphingomonadaceae bacterium | reverse complement strand
GTGCGCTGGCCGAAAGCGCAGCGTTCTGACCGTTTTTGCCAGCCAGGTCGGGATCGACCAGAATCTGGTCTTCCAATGCGCCGGTCATCGCCGGGTCTTTGGCGTCGTCCAGCAATTCGCCGTCAATGGCTTCCTGCTCGGCCTGCGGACCGCATGCGGCGAGGGCCAATGACAACGAACACGCCAATGCAAGCGCGGTGGAAAGATGAAACGAACGGCGGACCATGTGGCAGGCTCCCATATCGCCGCCCCAATGCCGGGACGACCAAGCTTAATTTGACATTAGGCATGGCCGCGAAATCGTTAACGAAACGTAAGCAAGCATGGTTAATCAGGCGTTTCTATGGATGCAGGGTGATGAAACATGCGCCCGCCGGCCAAGCCGTGCCAAATCGGGCCGGTTTTGGCCGCCAGGTTTACCCTTTGGGCCGCGCTCGCCATTGATCGGCAGTCTGCCCCCAGGCGTCGATACGCGCTTCATGATAGGGTTCGGGCATGGATACAGGGCCACGGTTTGTCGAGCCCAGCCGTTTGGCGAGCGCGATTGAGCGGTGATTGTCAGGATCGATGCAGTGGATCACGTCGCTCCACCCCAGCACGTCAAAGGCATAGTCCATGCACGCCACCGCCGCTTCATGCGCATAGCCGGTGCCTGCATATTCGCGCAGCACGCCCCATCCGATTTCGGGCTGGGGCCAGCCTTCGGGATACCAAGGGCCAACGCGGCCCACCCAGGCACCCGTAGAACGTTCGACGACCGAGAACATCGCAAAACCGCGAATTTGCCATGCGCCCGCCATGGTGCACAGCATGCGCCATGCCACAGATCGCGGCTGTGGTCCGCCCACAAAGCGCGTGGTTTCGGCATCGGCCTGAAACTTGGCCCAGCCTTCAAAATCCTGTTCCTGCGGCGGACGCAAGATCAGCCGTTCGGTCACCAAAATCGGTCCGCCAATCATAACTGCCCCCTTAAATGCAAAAGTCCCCACCCTTGCGGCGGGCAAGAGCGGGGACATTAAGCAAGCTCACGCTTTTGAAAAGGACAATCGCCCAGAACAGACTGCCATTAGCGGCAGCGCGAGTTGCCCTTATCAATGGCCCGGCCCAGCAATGCCCCACCGGCTGCACCCAGGATCGCGCCCAGGGTCTTGTCACCGCGACCGGCAATTTCATGACCGGCAAGGCCACCCACTGCGCCGCCGATCAGCAGGCCCGTGGTGCCATTATCCTTGCGGCAATAATAGCGACCATCATTGCCCTGCCACACGCGGGTGTTGCGGCTCACGCGGTCACCGCGATAGCTGCGCGCATCGCGATAGCGATAATCATCGCTGTAACCGCGATCACGATCACGATAGCCGCGATCACCACGATCCGCCAAAGCGGGAACCGGAGCCAGCAGACCAATGGTTGCCAGCGCCATCAGGGCATTCTTACCAAATTTTGACTTCAACATTGTCTGTCTCCTTTAATAATCTCTTGCCATGTCTTATGATGTAAATCGTTCATCCTGAACCTTGGTTGCATGAACAAATGACAACAAGACGAGTGGAGGGCTTTGGACAGGTGAAGCGTTGAAGGGGTCAAAATAGTTTTGAAATGGAGGGATAAAATCCTCCCCATCGACTTGCGATGGGCCAGTTTCCTTGATCGATCCTCCCCATCGACTTGCGATGGGGAGGGGGACCGTTCGCGAAGCGAATGGTGGAGGGGCTTTGCAAGGTTGTATTTTTCCCCTCCGTCAGGGCTGACGCCCTGCCACCACCCCATCGCAAGTCGATGGGGAGGATTATTTCCGGACCATGGCCCATTGCAAGTCAATGGAGAGGATCTGACGCGGCGCTTGCCGAATCATCCCCACATCGGCACAAGCATGGCATGGCTAATATTCTTGCATTTCTGTTCGCTGGCATTGCCCTGTTGCTTGCCATTCCTGCGGCTATCCCGTTTCTGGGCTGGGCCAATTGGATCATCCTGCCCATTGCCATAGTTGGCGTGATCTGCGGCGCCATTTCATCGAGCAATAGCGGGCGCAATTTCGCGCTGGTGGTTGTGGCCTTGTGCGTCCT
Organism: Sphingomonadaceae bacterium; assembly: GCA_041736605.1. GTDB lineage: Bacteria > Pseudomonadota > Alphaproteobacteria > Sphingomonadales > Sphingomonadaceae > JBGSTI01. The sequence goes on along the minus strand of JBGSTI010000092.1, from coordinate 1,057 downwards.
GCGCCTGTGGATTGGCGGCGGCCTGATCTGATCTGCCTTCCGGCAAGGCGCTCCACAGCATGACCGATCCTAATGCCCCCACGGGCAGTGGCCTGCCTTATGCGCTGGGGGCCTATTCGATCTGGGCGTTCATGCCCGTCTATATCAAGCTGCTGGGGTCGGTCGCGCCGCTGCACATCATATCGCACCGCATTTTGTGGTCGGTGCCGCTATGCCTGATCATCTTGGCGGTGGTGGGAAAGCTTGATGCGTTCCGGGCGGCGATCAGCAACCGCAAGGTGTTGCTGACCATCATGCTGTCTTCGCTGTTGATCGCCAGCAATTGGGGCATTTATGTTTATGCCGTCGCCGATAAGCACATCGTGGCGACCAGCCTTGGCTATTATCTCAACCCGTTGGTCAATGTGTTGCTGGCAGCGGTGTTTCTGGGTGAACGGTTGAACCGCCAGCAATGGGTGGCTGTGGCGGTAGCGTCGCTTGGCGTTTCCTTGCTGTTGATCGAGGCGCTGGATACCTTGTGGATCAGCCTGTCTTTGGCGTTCAGCTTTGCCTTTTACGGGCTGGTGCGCAAGGTTGCAGCGGTGGAATCGCTGCCCGGCCTATCGGTCGAGGTTTGCCTGCTGGCGCCATTTGCGCTGGCCTTCCTGCTATTTGAACCATCGGGCCAAGGGTTCAGCTATCCGGCTGGAACTATCGCCTTGCTGGCGGCTGGCGGGATTGTGACAGCTGCGCCGCTGCTGATGTTTGCCACTGCCGCCCGCAGGATGAGCTATACGGCCCTGGGCTTTGTGCAATATCTGGCCCCCAGCATCGTTTTTCTGCTGGGCGTGTTTGTCTATGATGAACCGCTGAAACCAATGCAATTGCTGTGCTTCATGTTCATCTGGGCCAGCATCGGTATTTTCAGCCATGATGTGCTGAAACGCCACCGCGCCAGCAAAGCCACGATTTAGGGTCATCATGCTCTAGCAGACGCGGAAAAACTTCATCCGCGATGTTGCCCCGCGTTCAAGGATGACCTGGCTGGACCCGACCCCCAGTGCCTTGGCAATCAAGG
>JBGSTI010000081.1:0-3880 GCA_041736605.1 Sphingomonadaceae bacterium | reverse complement strand
GCGAACGCCACCGCTCCGGCCTGCGCCGGAGCACGTTTGATTATTTCGCATAGACGTGTTCATTAACCATCTTTTCCCGTCCACATCAGGCGCAGCTACGGCCCGTTCTTTAATCCCTGTTTACCGATAGCGGATATGGTTTGCGGCGCAGTCAATGCGATTGCAACGGAGCCAAGGCCATGGAAATCGAAAACGTCGCCATCATCAACTGGGATGGATTTGCTGAAACCCGCAAGCTGCTGGGCAGCGATCTGGTGCGGATTCTGGGCTATTTCCGCGAGGATGGCACTATATCGGTCAACGCCATTGAAGACGCGCTGCGCCATGGCAAGGCCGCCGATCTGGTGATGCCGGCGCACCGGCTAAAAGGTGAGGCAGCGCACTTTTGCGCCGATCAACTGGAAATGCTGGCCGAGCATATCGAAATGACAGCGCGCCTGTGTGTTGAAACCCAACAGACGCCCGACGAACTGGTGCCCGATGTCGTGCGCCTGCGCCCGTTATTTGAACAGACGCTGGAGGCGTTGGACGCTGAATGCAATCCGCTGGTGACGCGGCGAAGCGCCATGATGGCGCGTCCTGCGATGGCCACCAATCAGGCGTTCGGACGGCTGTAAGTCAGTTTTGTGCTTCGGCGCAGGCCGGAGTACAGGGGTTTGATCAACCTTCGGCAGGCTTTGAGTTCAGCTGGATATAATTCTCAATGCCCATGCGCTTGATCATGTCGAACTGCTTTTCCAGCATGTCGACATGGTCTTCTTCGTTGGAGAGAATATCGGCGAACAGATCGCGGCTGACGAAATCGCGTACGCTTTCACAATAGGCGATGGCTTCTTTGAGCTGTGGTACGGCTTCATGCTCAACGGCCAGATCGGCCTGGAGGATTTCCTCCACTGTCTCGCCGATACGCAATCGGCCCAAGGCTTGAAAGTTGGGCAGGCCATCCAGAAACAGAATGCGTTCGGCGAGCCGATCCGCATGTTTCATCTCATCAATGGATTCATGCCGTTCAAATTCGGCCAGCTTGGCCACGCCCCAATTGTCGAGCATGCGATAATGCAGCCAATATTGATTGACCGCCGTCAGCTCGTTCTTGAGCGCCTCGTTTAGGAAATCGATGACCTTCGGGTCGCCTTTCATGGGGGGGAACTCCTGTTAAATTCAGACCTGCAATCTAACAGCAAAACCACGTGCTATACAGGCTAAAAATGGCGGAAAATCAAGGTTTCTTCGCTATTGCGAGTATCAAGCATTTGCTTGTTCGCGGGCCATGATCTCATGCGCGAAGGGGATGCACTGGCCGCATTTGACCTGACAACCCAGCGAGCGATAGGCGCGGGCGGGACTGCGTTCACCATTGCGAACAGCCTCGCGCACATCCTTTTCCTTCAGGGCATTGCAGACGCAAACGATCATCGGAGACCCTTCCTATTGCGAATCAATCGCTACAGTATTTGCGATTGCCTCGCAATAGGAATTTGATCGGATGCTATTTGATCCGCATCGGCTGGATCTGCCAGCGCGCCAGACTGCGCCACAGCCATTCAAATGGCCCATAGCGGAATGTGCGCAGCCAGGGCAGCGACCAGGCCAGCATGGCAATCCACGCGCCCAGCACGAACAAATACAGCGTCGCGCGCGGTACTTGCCCATAGAGGCCAAGGCCCCAGCCATAGAAGATGGCAGTCATCACCAGCGACGTACCCAGATAATTGCTGAACGCCATGCGTCCCGCGGCGGCAACACGGTGGATCAGCGGATGGTTCGCAGCGCGGCGGATCAGCAGGATCAGCAATGCCGCATAGGCGATGGTCATCATCAAACGCGGAATGATCGTCCAGGCCATAAAGCCATTTAGCATCACGTAAAAATCGAAGCCGCTGCCCCACATGATCGCGGCAATCAGGATGGTCAGCAGGCCACCAGCGGGCAAAAGCCGCGTGATCCACCGGCGATAATCCACAGCGTCCCAATGCCCGGTTAGGAAGCCGTTACGATACAGGCCCATGCCCAGCATCATCAGCGGCAGCGTTTCCATGATCGATGTGAACACGGCAAAGATCGGCGAAAACAGATCCTCGGTCAGGCGGTAATGCACCAAGGCGGAATAAGGGCCGGTGATCAACGCCGTTTCACTGGCCATGGCCTTGTGCGTTTCGGTGATACCCTTGGCCAGATCGGCGGTCACTTCGGCCATGCTGGCATCGGCGCCGGGCTGGCTGGCGAGGAATTGCATGACCAAAGGTATGCCCATGCCAATGAGAAACACAATCGCGCCAAGCCCATAGGCAATCAGCCCCCATTTGATCAGGCGGCGTGCCTCCCAATGATAAAACAGGAACGCGATGCTACCAACGGCGGCATAGAGGAACAATATGTCGCCAAACCAGATCAAATAGAAATGGCACAGCGCGATCACTGCCAGCCACGCCATGCGGCGATAATGCACCTTGGCCGCGCTTTGCCCGCTCGCCTCGGCGCGTTCGGCGATCAGGATCATGCTGGCCCCGAACAATAATGAGAACAGCCCGCGCATCTTGCCGTCAAACAGCACAAAGGCGATGAACCAAGCCCACAAATCCTGCGGACTGGTACCGCCGCCGAATGTGGGGGACACATAGGCCATTTCCGGCCAGGCAAAGGCGACAATGTTCATCGCCAATATGCCCATCACGGCAAAGCCGCGCAGGGCATCAAGTTCGATCAGGCGTGGTGCCGGTGCTGGCTGGTTCATGCGTCCCCCTTGGTGTATTGTTTAGCTATAGCACCGTAAAGCCGCGCCGGTCCAGCGCAAACCCGTATCTGCAACTTTCTTGATTCCTTCATGATTGGTTGCTATGTGCAACCTATATAAGTGGAGAGTTTGCCATGACCGCTGCCAGCTTTGCCCAACTGCCCTTTGCGCATCCTTCGCGCACCCGTTCGGCGTTCAAGCCGATCAAGGCGCTGGGCCATTTCCGTAAACTGATTGCTGACAAGGAAGATACCGAACAGGTTTTCCACATCATCAATGCGCTGCGCGGATCACGCTTTTTTGATGATGCGGAAGCGTTTTGGGATAGCCCGACCGGACGGCAAGTGATGGCCGATAGCGAGTATCTGCCCGATATTCTGGACGATCATGACGCTCTGAAAGCCTTGCCAGCCGGCACCGTGGGCCGCGCCTATGTGCAGTTCATGGAGCGCGAGGGGCTGAGCGCGGCAGGCCTGGTCGCCGAATATGACAAGTTTCGCGACCGCACCGAATATCATGACGATCTGGTGGAAAAATATGGCAACCGCCTGCGCGATACGCACGATCTGTTCCATGTGTTGACCGGCTATGGCCGCGATGCCCTTGGCGAACAATGCGTGCTGGCCTTTTCGTACAGCCAGAACCCCAATCTGGGCATCCTGTTCATTGCCTATGCCGGTGGACGTGAGATCAAGAAACGTTTGCCTGCGCAAGCGCCGCTTTATGCCGCGATCCGCGAGGGACAGCGTACGGGCAAGCAGGCGGGTTATATCGCGCACGAAAATATCCGCGCGCTGCTCGCCGAACTGCTGGAAGCAGCACGCAAGCGTCTCAACATTGGCGAGCCGGTGCTGTACCGCCAATGCCATGATGTGATGCAGTCTGCGGGCGTTGATCCGTTCAATCTGCTAGCATCGGCTTAAGGGTTTTCCCTCCACTATCGCTGCGCGACAGGGAGGATGGTTTCATTCCTCCCCGTGCCGAAGGCATGGGGAGGGGGACCGCCTGCGAAGCAGGGGGTGGAGGGGTTTATTCCGCGTTGGTCAATAGCGCGACAATTGAGTCAGCAACCACGGCGGCATCGCTCAACACATCCATTGCCGCAATCCGGACCACTTTCAAACCTTTTGCTGATAGCCACGCATC
>JBGSTI010000045.1:0-2198 GCA_041736605.1 Sphingomonadaceae bacterium | reverse complement strand
TGCCATCCATGTTGATGGGCAGGCCCAGAACCAGCCCGGTGACCGATTGCGCCGCAATCATGGCCTGCAACGCGGCCTTGTCTTTGGTGAATTTCGAGCGGCGGATGGTGTGCGCCGGGCTAGCGAAATGCCATTGCGCGTCGCATAAAGCGGTGCCGATGGTCTGCGTTCCCAGATCAAGCCCAAGCAAGCGCCCGCCGCCGGGCAGCATGGCCCGGAAATCAGCGGCATTCTGCAGGATCAGCGTTGCAGAAATGCTGCTGTCCTCCGCTCTGCATCCTGCCGCACATTCACCCAGAAGAGCGGATAATCATACACGTGGTAATTGTTGCCGGGCAGCACATATTGCCCCATTTTCGGCGGATCGCCGATCAGCAGAAAGCCCCTATCGTCACAGCGCGCCGGTACTGCGCCTGCGATCAACGTGCCATCGGTGAGGTCGGCATTGGGTTTCAGAGTGCCGTTGTTGAGGTCCATGGCGGCTTGTGACTTGGCAGTGCCGGTCAGCGGATTGGTGCACACCATCGCCGTGTCTTTGCGAGGCTGGCCATCAAAACCGATTGTGCTGTCATATACATCGGTGATCAGATGCGTGTCCGCCGGTTCGGCAAAGGCCTGCCAGCTCATCAGGCAGCCGGTTTGCGCCGGATCGTTGCACACGGGCAGGCCCATGGCGGTAACATCGCGCGTGGTGCTGATCGGCCAGCCGACCAGATAGGCGGCGACGATGCGCTTGGCCAAAGGCTTGCCGCCAACGCGCTCTTTCATTAAGCGGGTAAGGTGGAGCGAGCCCTGGCTGTGCCCGGCAATGACGATGGGTGCATCGGTGCCGATTTCGCTCACAAACTGGTCAAACGCCGCCAGCACATCGGCATAGGCGGCATCGAGCGCGCGATTGGCTGCGTCAACATCGGTCAGGAACACGCCGAACGTTGCCTGGCGGTAACGTGGGGCCCAGATCACGCCCAAGCCGTTGAACACGCTGGCCTGACTGCGCAGAAAAATGCGGGCGCGGTCCTGCGATTCCTTGTCATCCAAGGGCGCGTTCCAATGGTCTTTTTTGAGATAGCTGGTGGGGTGGACGTAAAATACAGCGACCTGTGTCGCGTCGCTGGGCTTGTAACCTTCCGGCGTCCAGCGCGTGGCGTTGTCCTCGGTCAGGCCGGGGCGCGAGAACCATAGGGCCTTGTCAGCATAGGCATTGGCGGTGACCGGGGCCTGTTCCTCAAACGCGGTTTTGGGCACGGTGTACCAGCGGATCAGGTCTTCCTCATACACCTCCCACGCAATACGCGCGCCAATGGCCAGGACGATCAGGAAAGCGATGATATACAGAAATTTGCGAACCAAGGGGCGGGCCTTTCATGCCGGAATGCAGGCGATATAGGGGGCAAATCGGGGATTGGCCAGATGGTGAACTTTGCGCCCCAATTTTCACCTCTTCGTCACCCCCGCACACGCGGGGGTCCATCACCGGAACGTGCAGCCTTGTCCAAGGGTGATGGATTCCCGCCTGCGCGGGAATCACGAAACCAAGGGTGGCGCGTGCGATCCCCCCATTCCGCTTGATGCCCCGCACCGGCTTTGCTAGCGCAAATGCAGCATTCTCCCGCAAATAAGGACAATCATGTCGGTCGATCTGGAAACAGTGCAGAAAGTCGCCCGTCTCGCCCGGATCAAGGTGAGCGAAACCGAAGCGCAAGCGATGGTGGGGGAGTTGAACAACATCCTCGCCTGGGTGGACCAATTGGAGGAAGTCGATACGTCTGCGGTGCAACCGATGACGGCGGTGATCCCCAACAAGCTGCGGCTGCGCGCCGATGAAATCAACGCCGATCCGCTGACCGGCGGCAATATCCGGGACAAGGTGCTGGCCAATGCGCCTGCGGCTGAGCATGGATTTTTCGGCGTTCCCAAGGTGATTGAATAATGACTGATCTGACCAGCCTTACCCTCACCGCGATCCGCAATGGCGTGCGGGATGGCGACTATACCGCTGTCGAAGTGGCCGAGGCTTTCAATGCGGCGGTGGCGGGCGGCGATGCGCTGAACGCCTTTATCGTCAAGACGCCCGAAGCGGCTTTGGACGCCGCACGCGCCGTGGATGCGGCGCGGGCCAAAGGCGAGACTTTGGGCAGCATGGCGGGCGTGCCCATCGGCATGAAGGATCTGTTTGCCACACAGGGCGTGCAGACCAC
>JBGSTI010000035.1:0-4939 GCA_041736605.1 Sphingomonadaceae bacterium | reverse complement strand
GGGTCAGCATATGGCGCGAGCCATCGAGATGGCTTTTGAACGCCACGCCTTCTTCGGTAATCTTGCGCAGATCAGACAGGCTCATCACCTGATAGCCGCCGCTATCGGTCAGAATCGGGCGGTGCCAGTTCATGAACTTGTGCAAGCCGCCCAACCGGGCCACGCGCTCTGCACCGGGGCGCAGCATCAGGTGATAGGTATTGCCCAACAGGATATCCGCCCCGGTTGCGCGCACTTCCTCAACCCGCATGGCCTTGACCGTAGCGGCGGTGCCAACGGGCATGAACGCCGGTGTGCGGATCGCGCCGCGTTTCATGGCAATGGTGCCGGTGCGCGCCTTTCCATCGCGGGCGTGGATGCTGAAGGCGAATCGTGGATTTTGGGAATCAAACATCGGCGCGGCATAAAGCATTGCGCGCAGGAGCACATGATCATTTACATCGTTGGGCTTGCCGACTGGCGCAGACGCAGCGATAGTTGCCCAATACAAAACCCAAGGAACCCCATGCCCGCCAATGATCCCCGCACTGCCGCAGCCTTGCTGATCGCGATGGCCGGCCTTGCTGCATGCGGGCAGAATACGCCCAAGGTTGACATGCCGCCGCGTGAGAAATGCTATGGCGTTGCGCCCGCCTTCCAGAATGATTGCGCGACGCGGGCAGAATCCAGCTGCGCAGGCACAGCGACCACCGACCGCGCACCAGATCGCTGGCAATATGTCGGCAAGGGCGAATGTGCTGGCCTTGGCGGCACATTGGAACCCCGTGTAGCCCAAGCGGATGAAGAGGACGCATAGAAAAAGGGGCGACCCATAAGGCCGCCCCTTTCCTGTTTGAACAATCGCAGCCCGACATGTCGGATTTGCCGGGCTGCAATCAACGCAAAGCCGTGGTCACTGCATCAAAAGTGGAAGGCTACGCCCGCCATGGCGCGCGTGGTATCAAACGCGATGGTATCCACCGTGGCACGCAGCGACACAGTGTCGTTCAGCTTGAACTGACCGCCAACGCCGACCAGATAGTCGCCATCAGTGTCGTCCAGGCCTGTCGGGACCGGGCCGCCTGCGATATGGCTCAGGTCGAAATTCACTTCCTGATAGCCACCGCGCACAAAAACCTGTCCGGTTTCGCCAACGCGCACGCCCAGCTTGGCCGCGATGCCATATTCGTTATCAATCGCGCCCGAACCCAGCGTGTAGTTGCCCTCGACGCCGCCAATCAGTGTTTCGCCAAGCGGGAAATCGACGCCCGAATAGACGCCATAGATCGCGCCATCATCGCGGGCCACACCGGTATCCAGATCATGATAGCCTCCCTGGGCACCGATGTAGAAATCGGCTGCCGGTGCGCTGTCTTGCGCCATGGCGGGGGTGGCCATTGCAGCGACCGACAGGGCAGCGAGAGTGAGGAGCTTTTTCATAAATATTCCTTTCAATCAATTGGCTCGGCGGCATTCCTCAGAGAGAGTGGGAATATCGCCTTGCACATGACGTAAATGGAACTGAAAGCCTGCACCGCAAGTGAACGAAGTCACAGAATGTGACAAATGACAGAAATTGTGGCAATCATGACACATATTGTCATACTATGGCGCCGCATCTCACCACATGACGCAACAACGCGTGACGCAGTAACGCAGTAACGCCAGACAATATTCAATGGTTGCTTGAAAATGAAAAATTTATTGTTGCATTACGGCAACATTTGCTACGCAGTCTGTTCAAAGTAGGTTCAATTATCCCAGATCAGCGGAATGGCGGTGCACGCCCCTACATTGCCCCCCTTCATCCGCACGGGCTGTGCCGGATCGAGGCTGAATTGCGGCATCTGGGACAGCCATTCGCGCAAAAACACGATCACTTCCATACGCGCCAAACCTGCCCCAACGCATCGATGCGCGCCCGCCCCCATGGTGCTGTGGCGCACGGGCGAAAGCTCTCGGTCAAAGCGCACTGTTTCGGGCGCATCAAAGCTTTCCGGATCAAGATTGTGCAACACACTGGGCAAATAAACCAGATCGCCTGAACGGATCATGACGCCATCCACGGCAATATCGGCCACCGCATTGCGCGTCACCGCCACCGTTGGATAACGCCGCATCAACTCATCTGTTGCTGCCGGGATCAGGTCCGGCCTTTCGCGCAACAGGCGCTGGTCTTCGGGATGCCGCGCCAGATGCAAAGCGACCATGCCAAACATCGCCGCCACCGTGTCTAATCCACCAAATAGCAGATTGCGGCACATCCGCCGCGCCTCATCCACCGTCCAGGGCCGTCCCATTATCGGCTCTGACAAAATACGGCTGAACAGGTCATCCCCCGGATTAGCCATGCGTTGTTCGATATAGGGCCACAGATAATCATCCGCTGCCTGTTTCAACCCCTCCACTGTCATCGAACCGTCAGGGCGGGTCAGCTGAACACCCAGCTCACGCAAACGCACCCGGTCTTCCAATGGCACGTCGATCAATGACAGAAAGATATTCAGCGGCAAAATCTCGGCAAATTCCGCCACAAAATCACACGATCCGCGCGGTTTCAATGTTGCGATCAGTTCGCGGGCAATCTCGGTCACGCGCGGCTCCAGCGCCACGATAAAGCGTGAGGCAAAACCCTTCATCACCGCCATCCGGAAGGCCTTATGCTCGGCCCCGTCCTGTTGCAGCGGAATGAATTGCATCACATCGCCCAGACCCGGCGTCACGGCCAGGCTTTCGCTCGACAGACGCTGGGCATCGCCCCATAATTCGCGCACAATATCACCGCGCGCCCCGATCCAATGGCCACCATTGGCCGTGGTCCACACCATTCCAGGACCATCAAGCAACGTCTTCCACGCCGCAAAATAGTCGTCTTCCCCGCCTGGCGGATTGAAAATATCGAAATTGACGATCCGGTCTGCCGGAACATGTGCTGGAACCATGCGCAATCCTCTCTATCATTTTGCAGAGACGATATCGCGGCAGGGCGCTGCTGATACTGCCCTTTAAGGGAGGAGCAGGCTGGAATCACCATAGGAATAAAAGCGATATTCATTGGCGATGGCATGGGCATAGGCCGCTTGCATGACATCCAGCCCCATCAGCGCCGATACCAGCATGAACAATGTCGAACGCGGCAGATGGAAATTGGTCATCAACCCATCCACTGCGCGAAACGCATAGCCCGGCGTAATGAAAATCGCCGTGTCCCCAGTGAACGGCAGCACTTCTCCGCTGGGCTGAGCCGCGCTTTCGATCAATCGCAGCGATGTGGTGCCAATCGCGATCACGCGTTTTCCTGCGGCTCGCGTGGCGTTGATCTGCGCGGCGGTATCAGCAGAGATTTCGCCCCATTCGCTGTGCATGCGATGGTCATTGCTGTCATCAACCTTGACCGGCAGAAACGTGCCCGCGCCGACATGCAGTGTCACGCGCGCCATGTTGATGCCGCGCGCCTGAATCGCATTCAGCAAGGCAGGCGTAAAATGCAGCGCAGCCGTTGGCGCGGCAACTGCGCCCTTTTTCTCGGCGAACAAGGTCTGATAATCCTCGCCATCCTGTTCATCGATACCGCGCTTGGCAGCGATATAGGGCGGCAAAGGCATGGTGCCTGCGCGTTCGAGCAGCAATTCCACCGGCTCGTCCCCGGCAAAGGCCAAGGTAAAGCTGCCATCATCATGGCGCTCTTCTGCTGTCGCAGCGACGCCTTGCCCAAAATCGACGATGTCGCCCACGCGCAGCCGTTTAGCGTTGCGAATAAAGGCCTGCCAACGGCGCAGATCGATCCGCTTGTGCAAGGTTGCGCCGATCCGCGCTTCGCCGCGCCGCCCCTCTAATTGGGCGGGAATAACGCGGGTATCGTTGAAAACCAGCAGGTCGCCCGGCTCCAGCAGATCGGGCAGATCACGCACGCCCTTATCGGTCAACGCACCATCGCCGCGCACCAACAGCATCCGCGCAGAATCGCGTGGTCGCGCCGGGCGCAGGGCAATACGCTCTGCCGGCAGATCAAAATCGAACAGGTCGATACGCATATTTTGAACCGGGCTTAAAGGCCGATCAATTGCCGGGAAGCGGTGCGCTCAGATCATCAACGCTGATCGTGGGAACGGGGACAATCACCACAGGTGCAGGCTTGTTGTCGCTGGCCAGCGAAGCCTGAACAATGCGCGTAGGGTTCGCAGGCGGTTCGCCGCGCTGGATCGCATCAACATATTCCATGCCCGACATCACACGGCCGAAATTGGTATATTTGCGGTCCAGCGAAAAGCGCGGGTAAAACACGATGAAAAACTGGCTGTTGGCGCTGTCTTCTTCCTGCGTGCGGGCCATCGACACGCTGCCGCGCACATGGGGTTGCGGGTTGAATTCGGCCTTCAGATCGGGAAGCGTCGATCCGCTGGTGCCAGTGCCCGTAGGATCACCGGTTTGCGCCATGAACCCTTCGATCACGCGGTGGAAAATGATGCCGTCATAAAAGCCCTGACGGGTCAGCGTCTTGATCCGCTCGACATGGCCCGGTGCCCATTCGGGGACCAGACGGATGGCAACGCGGCCACCATTGGACAGATCCAGATACAGGATATTGTCGGGCGATGGCGGCTGGCTCAAAGGATTGACCGGCACGGCGGGGGCCACTTCCTGGGCATGGGCGGGCATGATGGCCGCTGCCATGCTGAGGAAAAGGGCAAAAATTACGCGCAATGTCATGCAGATACACTCTCTTGAGGGCCGGTATCGACCACAATCCCGATTATTTGCGCCTGCCATAGCGCCGACAGGCTGTCATCGCAATGAACGGTTCGGCCTATTGGTCGCCCTTTAATCCGATCTGCTTCACCTTGGCCACCACTTCGGCTTCGACCGTGGCGGTTACGAACCGGCTGATATCGCCGCCATAGCTGGCAATTTCCTTGACCAGTTTCGACGCAATAGGCTGCAACGCCACATCGGCCATCAG
>JBGSTI010000010.1:0-13745 GCA_041736605.1 Sphingomonadaceae bacterium | reverse complement strand
CCAACTACTTTGGCGGGTCGTCGATGATGTATGTCAACCTGATCTGGATCTGGGGCCATCCCGAAGTCTATATCCTGATCCTGCCCTTGTTTGGTGTGTTCAGCGAAGTCACCTCGACCTTTTCGGGCAAGAAGCTGTTTGGCTATACTTCGATGGTCTATGCCACCATCGTCATCACCATCCTCTCTTACGTGGTGTGGCTGCACCATTTCTTCACCATGGGTTCGGGCGCGTCGGTCAACAGCTTTTTCGGGATTACCACGATGGTGATTTCGATCCCCACCGGGGCCAAGCTCTTCAACTGGCTGTTCACCATGTACCATGGTCGCATCCGTTTCGAACTGCCAATGATGTGGACCATCGCGTTCATGATGACGTTCACCGTGGGCGGGATGACCGGGGTGTTGCTGGCCGTGCCGCCCGCCGATTTCGTGCTGCACAATTCGCTGTTCCTGATAGCCCATTTCCACAATGTGATCATCGGCGGTGTGCTGTTCGGCATTTTCGCGGCGATCAATTATTGGTGGCCCAAGGCGTTCGGGTTCAAGCTAGACGTGTTCTGGGGCAAGGTCAGTTTCTGGTGCTGGGTGCCTGGTTTCTGGCTGGCCTTCCTGCCGCTCTATATCCTGGGCCTGATGGGCGTCACGCGCCGGATGCGGGTGTTTGATGATCCCGATCTGCAAATCTGGTTTGTGATTGCCGGGATCGGCGCAGCGATCATTGCGCTGGGCATTGCCGCGATGCTGATTCAGTTTGCTGTCAGCATCTGGCGGCGCGAGGAACTGAAGGAGGAAAGCGGCGATCCATGGGATGGCCGCACGCTGGAATGGGCGACCAGCTCGCCCCCGCCTGTATATAATTTCGCCTTTACCCCGCGCATTCACGCGCTGGACAGCTGGTTCGACATGAAGGCGGCGGGCGTCGAGCGTCCGGCCGGTGGCTATAAGGACATCCATATGCCCAGCAATACCGGCGCGGGCGTGATCCTGGCAGGGATCAGCGCGGTCTGCGGCTTTGCGTTGGTCTGGCATATCTGGTGGCTGGCGGCGCTCAGCTTTGTCGCGCTGATCGGCGCGGCGATTGCCCACACGTTCAATTACAAGCGCGATTTCCATATTCCCGCCGCAGAGGTGGCCGCCACCGAAGCCGCCTATCTGCGCAAGCTGGCAGGAGCCTGAGCCATGACAGCGACCACCATGATGCCCGGCGATAATACCCGCCCTGTCTATTACGAATTGGACGAGCATCCGCATCCCGAAGGGCACAGCACCATGCTGGGCTTTTGGATTTATCTGATGAGCGATTGCCTGATATTTGCGATCCTGTTTGCCTGTTATGCCGTGCTGGGCGGCAATTTTGCGGCGGGGCCGGGGCCAAAGGATCTATTCGATCTCAATCTTATCGCGCTCAACACCGCGATGCTGCTATTCTCGTCAATCACCTATGGCTTTGCGATGATCGCGATGCAGCAGGACAGGGCGCGGATGGTGCAAACCTGGCTGGCAGTGACGGGCCTGTTTGGCCTCGCGTTCCTTGCCATCGAATTGTACGAATTCGCGCACCTCATCCATATCGGCGCGACACCGCAGCGCAGTGCGTTTCTCTCGGCGTTCTTCACCCTGGTTGGCACGCATGGGTTGCATGTCACCTTCGGTCTGATCTGGCTGATGACCCTGATCGTGCAGGTGGGGCGCCATGGCCTGATCCCCGCCAATCAGCGCCGCATCGCCTGTCTCAGCCTGTTCTGGCACTTTCTGGACGTGATCTGGATCGGCGTGTTCACCTTTGTCTATCTGATGGGAATGCTGCAATGAGCGTAGAACCGCACGCTGAACATCATGGCGTCGAAATTCCGCACGCGACGATGCGCGATTATGTGACCGGCTTTATCCTGTCGGTGATCCTCACCGCGATACCCTTTGCGCTGGTGATGACTGGAGCGCTGTCGCCCGCCATCACCGCCATTGTCATCATGGTGTTCGCGGTGGTGCAGATTATCGTCCACATGATTTATTTCCTGCACATGAGCCCCAAGGCCGAGGGCGGCTGGTCGCTGACATCATTGGTGTTCACGGTGATTGTCATCGGCATCATGCTGGCCGGTTCCTTGTGGGTGATGCACCATCTTAACACCAACATGATGCCGATGGCGCACGACACCAGCCAGATACCATGACCGAGCGCCGTCGCATGGCATTACTGGCCCTGATGCTGATCGTGGCCATGACCACACTGATGCTGGGCTGGTGGCAAATCGAGCGGCGGGCATGGAAACATGATCTGATCGCAGCGGTGGACACGCGGGTCAGCGCGGCTCCTGTGGCGGCCCCCGGTCCTGCCGCATGGAGCGCTATCACCGCAGAAACCGACGCCTATCGCCGGGTGCGCGCCAGCGGCACATTCGATCATGACGCCGAAATTTTGGTACAGGCGGTGACGGACAAGGGGCCGGGTTTCTGGGTGATGACGCCTTTGAAAACGGACAGCTTCACGCTGTGGATCAATCGCGGCTTTGTGCCGCCAGACAGGCGCGAAGCCGCAACGCGCATGGCGGGCAATCCGAGGGGCCTTGTCACCGTCACCGGCCTTATCCGCATCACCGAACCCGGTGGCGGTTTTCTGCGCCGTAATGATCCGGATGGCGGACGCTGGTTCTCCCGCGATGTGGCGGCGATGACGTCGGCAAAGCGCCTTGGCACCACCGCGCCCTATTTCATCGATGCCGATGCCGCGCCCAATCCCGGCGGCTATCCGGTTGGTGGGCTGACCGTCATCGCCTTTCGTGATCATCACCTGATCTATGCGCTCACCTGGTTTGCCTTGGCAGCATTGGCCTTGGCATTTGCATGGAAGTTACAGCGGCCCTATCATCGCGCATGATGAACCGATTGGCCCCCCCGCCAGCCATCCTGGTTGAAGCCGACGCCGGACGGCGCAATATGGCGCTGTTGATCCAGCTGCGCTGGCTGGCGGTTGGCGGGCAATTGGTGACGATCTGGGTGGTGCGCGAGATTATGGGCTTTGATCTGCCCATCGGGCCGTTGCTCGCCGCGATTGCCCTGTTGATTGCGATCAATCTGGCCAGCCTGTTCCTGCTGCATCGCGGCCTGCCCGTTACCAACGCGGCGCTCACCGGGGCGCTGTTGTTCGATGTGGCGGCTCTGGCGTGGCAGCTTGATCATAGCGGCGGCATCGCCAATCCGTTCGCGTCGCTGTTTCTGCTGCAAGTCGTCATCGGCGCGATTGTGCTGACGCCGGCTACATCATGGATCATCGTCACCGCCAGTTTGGGCGCGATTGCGGTGCTGCGCATCAATCCCACGCCGTTGATGGTGCCGCCCGATTATGGCGTCGGCCAGCTGGAACTGTATCTGCAAGGCTCTTTGCTATGTTTCGTGCTGATCGCGGTGCTGCTGCTGGTGTTCGTCACGCGGATCAGCCGCAATTTGCGCAACCGCGATTCCGCCCTTGCCGCCAGCCGCCAGCGCGCGGCGGAAGAGGATCATATCGTGCGCATGGGCCTGCTGGCATCGGGCGCAGCGCATGAACTGGGCACGCCGTTATCCACGCTGTCGGTGCTGATCGGCGATTGGCGGCAAATGCCGCAGCTGCGTGCAGACACCGATCTTCAGGCCGATCTGGCCGATATGGATGCGGCGGTGCAACGCTGCAAAGGCATTGTCTCATCCATCCTGATGTCTGCCGGTGAAGTGCGCGGCGAAAGCTCTGACATGACCAGCATGCGCGCCTTTCTGACCGACATTGTCGAAACCTCGCGCGCCGGACGTCTGCCCGATAGCGTGCAATTTACCGACCGGTTCGGTGCCGATGTGGCCATCGTGTCTGATCCCGCTTTGCGCCAGGTGATCCTGAACGTCGTCGATAATGCTGCTGAAGCGTCGCCAAGCTGGATCGGCATCACCGCCTCGCGCGATGGTGACCGCGCGGTGATCGAAGTCGCCGATCAGGGGCCGGGCTTTGCCGAGGATATGCTCGCCGGATTTGGCCAGCCCTATCGCTCAACCAAGGGCAAGCCGGGCGGCGGGCTGGGCCTGTTTCTGCTGGTCAATGTCGTGCGCAAGCTGGGTGGCAGCGCGATGGTAGAAAACCGCGTTGAGGGCGGCGCGATGGTTCGCATCTTCCTGCCGCTATCGGCCATTGCTCGGCAACAGGGGATGGCGGCATGACCGACAGTGCCCCACGCCAATTGCTGATCATCGAGGATGACGAAGCCTTTGGCCGCACTCTCAAACGCTCGTTCGAGCGGCGCGGCTATGCTGTGCGGTTGGCCGAGGGGCCGGAGCAGCTGGAGGATATCCTGCGCGATTTCACCCCCGGCTTTGCTGTGGTCGACCTGAAACTGGGCAAGGCATCGGGCCTATCGTGCGTTCAGCAATTGCGCGCCCGCGATGATGCAATGCGCATCGTGGTGCTCACCGGCTTTGCCAGCATTGCCACAGCGGTGGAGGCAATCAAGCTGGGCGCGTCCTATTATCTGGCCAAGCCATCGAACACCGACGATATCGAAGCTGCGTTTGACCGGGCCGAGGGCAATGTCGATGCGCCGCTTGATGGGCGCCAATCGTCGATCAAGACCGTGGAGTGGGAGCATATTCACCAGACGTTGGTGGAAACCGATTTCAACATTTCCGAAACCGCCCGACGGCTGGGCATGCATCGCCGCACGCTGGCGCGAAAGCTGGAAAAGCGGCAATTGCGGTGATATTTGCGTACTTAAGTAGGTATAACGTTCGTCGTTCCCGCGCAGGCGGGAACCCATCACCGGCTGATGCGTCCTCAAGCTACGGTGATGGACCCCCGCCTTCGCGGGGGTGACACAGAATTTTTCACAATTGGAGAGCTCGCATGAAATTCCCCCTTTTGCTCGCAGCCACCGCTTTCCTTGCGCTCCCCGTCGCCGCTTGCGCGCAGGTTCAGGCCGTGCCGACCGTCCCAGCAGGCCCGGCCTTTTCGCTGGCTCCCCTGCCCTATGCGGTAGACGCGCTGGAACCAGCCATTGATGCGCAGACCATGACCATCCACCACGGCAAGCATCATCAGGCCTATGTCACCAATTTGAACGCCGCTGTCGCTGCCGATTCCAAGCTGTCGGGCATGACGCTGGAGCAGCTGGTTGCCAATGCCGGTGCCATGTCCGACGCGGTGCGCAACAATGCCGGTGGCCATTGGAACCATAATTTCTTCTGGTCGATCATGGCCCCGCCTGCCCAGACCGGCACAGCATCGCCCGAATTGATGGCGGCGATCACGGCCAGCTTTGGTTCGATGGACGCTTTCAAGACCGCCTTTGCCAAGGCCGGGACCAGCCGTTTCGGATCGGGCTGGGTGTGGTTGATCGTCGGCAAGGATGGCAAACTGGCGATCACGTCAACGCCCAATCAGGACAATCCGCTGATGGATGTGGCCGAGATTAAGGGCACGCCTGTGCTGGGCAATGATGTTTGGGAACATGCCTATTACCTGAAATACCAAAACCGCCGCGCCGATTATCTGGCCGGTTGGTGGCAGGTGGTGAACTGGACCAAGGTTTCGGAAAATTATGCGGCGGCGATGCGGTAAAAGAGTATCCACACTCGTCATGCTGAACTCGTTTCAGCATCCATCCAGAGGCGTATTCTGCCACCTATGACGTGAACCGACTTGGCGGCATAGTGGCCCGCCATTCATGCGTCCGGATGTTGGGCCTGATGGATGCTGAAACGAGTTCAGCATGACGAAGTTTAACTTATGCGGCGCGGTGCGGCACCATCCCCCCTTGCCTTCCCGCCCCCAATCGGGCACATCAAACCCCATGAACGGCATTCTGCTTCTAGCCACGCTGCGACTTACGCGCCCTTGGGCGTGACGTTTGCCGCGCCCGCACGCGGCGCGCATCGCCCAAGGGGCTTTTCATTTCCCGCCATTTGTCGTTAAGGGCACCTCTAGAAATTCCGGCAGCACCATTTGGGCCGCTGCGTGCCCGCCAGCAGCAGAAAAGTCGTAACATGACCATGATTCCCGATCCGTCCGTCAAATATCGCGCGTTCCCCCCGATCAACCTGCCCGACCGCCAATGGCCTGGCAAGGTGATCGACAAGGCACCGCGCTGGCTGTCCACCGATATGCGCGATGGCAATCAGTCGCTGATCGATCCGATGGATGCCGAGAAAAAGACCCGCTTTTTCGACCTGTTGCTGCGCATCGGCGTCAAAGAAATCGAAGTCGGCTTTCCCAGCGCGGGCGCGACCGAATTTGATTTCATTTCCGGCCTCGTGAAATCGGGCCGCATCCCCGATGACGTGATGGTGCAGGTGCTCACCCAATCGCGCGAAGACCTGATCCGCACCAGTTTTGACAGTCTGCGCGGCGCAAAGTCCGCCATTGTCCATCTGTATAACGCCGTCTCGCCCCTGTGGCGGCAGGTGGTGTTCAACATGGACAAGGATCAGGTGCGAGATATTGCCGTGCTGGGTGCCAAGATCATGCGCGATGAAGCCGCGAAACAGCCCGATACCGACTGGCATTTCCAATATTCGCCTGAGACCTTTTCCACCGCCGAGCTCGATTTCAGCCTGGAATGCTGCGCCGCCGTAATGGATGTTTTGCAGCCAACGCCCGATCATCCGATCATTTTCAATCTGCCCGCCACGGTTGAGGCAGCGACGCCCAATATCTATGCCGATCAGATCGAATATTTCTGCCGCAATATTCCCAATCGCGATTCGGTGGTGGTCAGCCTGCATACGCATAATGATCGCGGCACCGGCGTTGCGGCGGCGGAACTGGGCATGATGGCGGGCGCGGACCGCGTCGAAGGTTGCCTGTTCGGCAATGGCGAGCGCACCGGCAATTGCTGTTTGGTGACCGTGGCGCTGAATCTGTACACACAAGGAATTGCGCCCGGCCTTGATTTTTCGGACATGGATGATGTCATCCGCACGGCCGAATATTGCAACCAGCTGCCCGTGCCCGCGCGCCATCCCTATGCCGGCGAACTGGTGTTCACCGCCTTTTCAGGCAGCCATCAGGATGCGATCAAGAAAGGCTTTTCTGCACAGGAAAGCCGCAATGACGATATCTGGTCGGTGCCCTATCTGCCCATCGACCCCGCTGATCTGGGCCGCAGCTATGAAGCAGTCATCCGCGTCAATTCGCAAAGCGGCAAGGGTGGTTTCGCCTGGGTGCTGGAACAGGATCAGGGGCTGAAAATCCCCAAGAAAATGCAGGCGCATTTCAGCCGCCATGTGCAGGAACTGGCCGACGAAGCGGGCCGCGAGTTGCAGGCGGGCGATATCTGGGAGGTATTCCAGCGCACCTATCGC
This sequence comes from Sphingomonadaceae bacterium, assembly GCA_041736605.1. Lineage (GTDB taxonomy): Bacteria > Pseudomonadota > Alphaproteobacteria > Sphingomonadales > Sphingomonadaceae > JBGSTI01. The sequence continues at coordinate 6,423 of JBGSTI010000010.1, read as the reverse complement.
CTTAACACGCCACAGCAATTCCAGCTGGTCGATTATGACGAGACCAAGGGCAGCGATGGCACCCGCATATTTTCGGGCAAGATCACCATCAATGGCCAGGAACAGACGGTCAGCGGACGCGGCAATGGCCTGATGTCGTCGGTGGTCGCCACGCTGCGCGACAGCTTTGGTCTGACACTGGAAATCGCCGATTATAGCGAACACGCCATGGGCCATGGTGCCGATGCGCGCGCCGCCGCCTATGTCGAATGCAAAACGGCGGATGGCAAAACCATCTGGGGCGTCGGCATTGACGAGGATGTCGCTACGGCAAGCGTGCGTGCGCTGCTTAGCGTCGCCAATGGCGTGGGCTGATCATTTAATCGGGCGCTGAATTGCGCTTGCGAGGGCGGGAAACTGCGGCATAGTCTCTTCTGATGCCCATCAGAGGCGCAGGAGAGACTTATGGCCGAAGAAGCGATTCTTGAACCCGATCTGCCGATCATCGATCCACACCATCATCTGTGGGACTTGCGCCCGCTGATCAATGCCTTCCCCCAGCCGCGCCATCCATTTCTGGAGACGCTGAGCCATTCGGCCTATTATAATTTCGATACGTTGCTGGCCGATACGCGCGGCGGGCATAATGTGGTGGCCACGGTGTTCATGGAATGCGGGGCCTATTACCGTGCCGGGGCCGATGCAGCGATGAAGCCGGTGGATGAGGTGGAATATGTCAACGGCGTCGCGGCGCAGGGGGCAAGCGGCCTTTATGGCGATTTCCGCCCGTGCGATGCAATCATTGGCCATGCAGATATGATGCTGGGCGATGGCGCGCGGCCGGTGCTGGAGGCTTTGGCAACGGCAGGAAATGGCCGGTTTCGCGGCATCCGCCATCAGGGCGCATGGGATGCTGATCCCGAGGTTTTAGGCCCGCCATTCCACGCCCCGGCTGGTCTTTATCTGGCCGATCAGTTCCGCACCGGCGTGCGCGCGCTGGTTGATAATGGGCTGACATTCGATGCCTGGGTGCTGGAACCGCAATTGGGCGATGTGCTCGATCTCGCCCGCGCGTTTCCCGATCTGCCGATCTGCCTTGACCATTGCGGGTCGCCGTTGGGCACCGCCAGCTATCATGGCAAATTGCATGAGCGGTTCGATATCTGGCGCAGCAACATTCACGCCATTGCCCAGTGCCCGAACGTGTCGGTAAAGCTGGGCGGGCTGGCCATGGCGTTTTGCGGCCTGCCAGACAAAGGCCCGATGGCGGGCCTGTCGTCGGACATGTTGGCAGCGATGTGGCGACCCTATATTGAAACCTGCATCGAGGCGTTCGGGCCAGAGCGGGCGATGTTTGAAAGCAATTATCCCGTCGATAAATGGGGCGCGAGTTACAACGTGTTGTGGAACGCCTTCAAACGGCTGGCACAGGGCGCATCAGCCGATGAAAAGCATAGCCTGTTTGCCGGAACCGCCGCAGGCTTCTATGGGATCACACCGCCTGCCGCATGATCGCCTTTGACAGGCGCGTCTGCCATGCATAGATGTTAATCGATCAATTAAACTTATCCAAGGATTCCCCCATGGCCCTACCCCCGATTTTCGATACGCTTCGCCTGCCGGTCATCGGCTCTCCCTTGTTCATCGTATCGGGGCCGGAATTGGTGATTGCCCAGTGCAAGGCCGGGATTGTTGGGTCTTTCCCGTCGCTCAATGCCCGTCCGGCCAGCCAGTTTGACGAATGGCTGCACCAGATTACCGAAGAACTGGCGGTGCATAATCGCGACAATCCCGATCGACTCGCCGCGCCCTATGCCGTGAACCAGATCGTTCACAAATCGAACAACCGGCTGGAAGAAGACATGGCCATCTGCGCCAAATGGCAGGTGCCGGTGATGATCACATCGCTGGGTGCGCGCGAAGATGTGTTTGCGGCGGTGCGCAGCTGGGGCGGCGTCGTGTTGCACGACATCATCAACGACAAGTTCGCGCACAAGGCGATTGAAAAGGGCGCAAGCGGCCTGATCCCGGTGGCGGCAGGCGCAGGTGGCCATGCCGGCACCCAGTCACCTTTCGCGCTGATGCAGGAAATTCGCCAATGGTTTGATGGCCCGGTGGCGCTGTCTGGATCGATTGCGTGCGGCGCATCGGTGCTGGCCGCGCAGGCAATGGGCGCGGACTTTGGCTATATCGGTTCGGCCTGGATCGCCACGCACGAAGCGCGCGCCGAAGCGGATTACAAACAGTCGATTGTCGATAGCCGCGCGGGCGATATCGTCTATTCCAACCTGTTCACCGGGGTCCACGGCAATTATCTGCGCTCATCCATCGAAAAGGCGGGGTTGGATCCGGACAATCTGCCGGTAAGCGATCCCAGCGCGATGAATTTCGGCTCTGGCGGCAATACCGAAGCCAAGGCGTGGAAGGATATCTGGGGTTCGGGCCAGGGCGTTGGCGCGATCACCAAGGTGCAAAGCGTTGCCGAACGGGTGGACCAGCTAGAGGCGGAATATCGGGCTGCGCTGGCTGACATGCAGGCAAAATCGGCGCGCTTTGCCGGATGACGTAAATGGGGCGGTCAGGCGCGTTGGCGTTTGGCCGCCTCTGATCCGTTCAGCCCCTCTGGTCCGTTCAACCAGCGCGTAGCAAAATCACCAGCGGACACCGGGCGGCCAATATGCCAACCCTGCACGACATCACAGCCCATATCGGCCAGCAGATTATAGATAATCGCGGTTTCCACGCCCTCGGCCACCACTTTCAGGTCCAAAGCATGGGCCATGCTGATCGTCGATTCGACCATGATCCGATCGGCATCGCTGCCGCCCAACGCGCGGATAAAGCCCTGATCAATCTTGATCTCATCCGCCGGGAAGCTTTGCAGATAGCTGAGCGTTGATTGGCCCGTGCCATAATCATCGATGGAAATGCGCACGCCCATGGCTTTCAACATATTAAGATGCGCGATAGCCGCGTCGGCGCTTTGCAGGATGGACGACTCGGTGATTTCGACGATCAGATCGCCATCATCCAGATCAGCCGCCGCGATCAGATCGGTCGCCTGTTCAAAAAATTCGCTGTCGCCAATGATTGTCGCGGAAATGTTGACCGCACAGGGCATAAGCGTGCCTTGGGCCTTCCACGCCAACAGATCGGCCAGCACCAGCTTCAGCGAAAACAGCGTCAGGTCTGCCATACGGCCTTCGCGTTCCAGCAAGGCGATGAACTGGCCAGTATTGACCATCGTCCCATCCGATTTGCGCCAGCGCATCAGCGCCTCACAAGCCACCACGCGATCCTGCGCGATGCCCCATTTGGGCTGATAAACCATGAATATCTCGCCCATGCCCATGGCGCGATCTATGTCATTGACCATCAACTGGGTTTCGGCCGTTTCGCTCATCAACGCATCGCTGCTGACCAAAGAGGTCAGGCCGCGTTGCTGCGCAGTTTGCGCTGCCAGACGCGCCAGCTCGATCAACCGGGCTGCGTGTGCGCCTTCACCCTGTGCAACGCCCAGCACCACTTTGGGAACCAGCGTTTCACCGGGTGACACTTCGATACCATGGCGCAGAACCAGGCCGATGGAGGACAGGCTATCGGCAAACACCGGATCATCCGGCGTCATAGCCAATGCCCAGGCCAGATCATCGGTATCGACGCGATAGACGCGCGGCTGGCCCACGATCACACCAATGCGCTGCGCCAGGGCGGCGATCATAGCTGCGGTCGCCTTTTCATGATGCTGCGCCGACAATTCGGCATAATTGACAATCCGGGCGACCACCACCGTGCGGTGATCGATATCGGCCAGATCGCTGGTCAGCGCGGCCAGATTGGGCAGGCCAGTGGCCTTATCGGTCGCCTTGTCCGCCGATACCTTGCGCACCAGTTTCAGCGCATGGTCAATCACCGCAAAGCCAAAGATCATGGCCATGGCAGGCACCAGTTGCAGACTGCCCATGCCCGCGCCCTCAACCAGAAATGGCAAGGCCAGAACCGCTATCGGCAGCATGATCGCGCCCACCGCATAAAGCACAGGCCGTTGCCCGCGCAGCATAAGCATCGCCGCCAGCCCGATCATGACCAGCACCAGCAAAGGCCATGGCCCCAGCGGCGGATTGACCCGGCCCTGTATCAGCGTTTCCGCCGCCAGTGCCTGAATCACCACGCCATGCAAAATGCCGTGTCCGGGGGTTGCGTATCGATCGCCCAGTTCGATGGCGGTGGCGCCGATCAGCATGGTTTTGCCGCGAATGTCGGCGGGATCGAATTTGCCTGCCAAAATGTCGGCAAAGCTGTGGCGGGGCAATGTTTCGGGATCAATCGACTGGTCGATGCGGAAACTATCGGTCAGATTGGTCGACGCGCCAGAGGCCAGCATCACGCCAATCGACGGGCGCGGCATGCCATCGGTGACCGTGCCATATTGATAGCTGGCGACCTGCCCCTTGCTATCGGGCAGCACATTGACCGACGCCAGAAAGGCATGACGCGCAAATTGGGGCAGTGGCAAAGTTTCAAGTGTGCCGCCGGTGCTGCGGTCTGCCTGCACAAAAGTGGGGATGATCACCGAACCATCGGCGCGCGCCAACGCGGCGGCCAGCGCCGCATCATCGGTGGCGTTCGAGGCTGCCGAAAAATCGACGTCAAAGGCAATCTGCGCGGCCCCCGCTTTACGCAACCTGTCAATCACGGCGGCATGATGGCGGCGCGGCCATGGGAATGTATCGATACGTTTCAACGAGGCCGCATCAATTTCCACAATGTGGATCTGGCCCGTGGCGGGGCGCGATGTCCAATCATCGCGCACCAGCTGCAATGCCTTGTCTGCGCCTGCGTGCAGGCCGCTCAGCGCCACCAGAATGGCCAGTGTGGCGGCCAGTGCAAATGCTGTCCAACCACTCCATCCCGCATCACTGCGCGTCAGGCGGGTAACGGCCCAGCGACGGCTATTGGCCCAATAGGATATGGCTGGTTGCTGCCGCTTCATACGCTTGTCCTGCGAAAGGCCCGCCTGTTCAGGCAGGTTGTTCAGACAAGGGATAAACCCAATCCTTAAAAATTGGGTGAAGCCGTGTTGGCCAGGCCGGATCAACCGGCCCGGCGCAACGGTTTAGCCACCGTTTCCGTTGGCCGGGCTATCCGCAGGAGCATCAGCAGGGGCACCATCAGGCCCATATTTATCGGCCAGATATTTCAGCCATTGGCAGATGGGACCACAATCCGCGTCAGTGCCGCCAGCATCCGCCGGATTGGCAGGATCAGCCGCACCGCCAAGATCTTCGCTAGGCGCCGTGATTTCTTCAACGACGTCTTCGACGGGGGCGGTGACTTCTTCAACGACGTCCTCGACGGGGGCAGCATCGTCCTTGTTGCCGTTACCATTGCCGTTGCCATTGCCCGGCGTCACAGCCTCAACAACTTCCTCAACAGGCGCGACCACCTCTTCAACGACGTCCTCAACAGGAGCCGCATCGTCCTTGTTGCCGTTACCATTGCCGTTGCCTTTGCCCGGCGTCACAGCCTCAACAACTTCCTCAACGGGAGCGACCACCTCTTCAACGACGTCCTCAACAGGAGCCGCATCGTCCTTGTTGCCATTGCCATTGCCGTTGCCGCTACCATTGCCTGGCTTCACGTCCTCGACAACTTCCTCAACGGGCGCGACCACCTCTTCAACGACCTCCTCCACGGGGGCCGCATCATCGTCTTTGCCATTGCCATTACCGTTACCGTTACCCGGCTTCACGTCTTCAACAACTTCCTCAGCGGGCGCAGTCACCTCTTCAACGACATCTTCCACAGGGGCCGTATCGTCGTCTTTGCCATTGCCGTTCGCATTGCCGTTATCGTTACCGTTGCCCAGCTTCACGTCTTCAACAACTTCCTCAACGGGAGCGACCACATCTTCAACCCGCGCACCGTCAACAATGGCGTCGTCTTTGCCATCGTCCCGTTCATCATCCTTCCCGCTGCCGTTGTTGCCAGGACCGCTATTGTCCGCGCCGCCAACGACCGGAGCGACCATTTCCTCGACGACCTCTACCGGATCGACCGGCGTTTCAACAGGAGCAGGCGCAACGACTTCGCTGTCCGGCGTTTCAACGGGAGCGGGCGCAGGCGTTTCTACAGGTGCGGGGGTTTCAACCGGCGCAGGCGTTTCCATTGGCGCAGGCGTTTCAACCGGTGCGGCTTGCGCCGCTGGAGCAGGCTGCTCAACTGCCGCAGGGTCTTGCGCAGGCGCAGCCTCAACCGGTGCCGCATTTTCAGTCACAGGCGTTTCAGCCACCACTGGCGGTGCCTCGGGCGCTGGTTCCGGAGCTGGAGCCGGAGTCGGCACGGGCTGTGGCTCAACCGTTGCGGCGGGCACGTCCATCGGCGCTGTATCAGTGGCGACGGCCATGGGGTCGCTCGGCGGGGTCGGATCAGCCGCTGGGGCCG
>JBGSTI010000532.1:0-3910 GCA_041736605.1 Sphingomonadaceae bacterium | reverse complement strand
GCGCGGCGTCTGGCCGAAGAGGGCGCGTCTGTCGTGATTGGTGACTTGCTGATCGATGAGGCCCGCGCTGTCGCCGACGACATTGTCGCCAAGGGCGGCAAGGCGATTGCCGTGACACTCGACGGCACAAAGGCAGCATCGCAGGCAGAGATCGTCAAAGCGGCGATCGACAATTTTGGGCAGCTTGACATTTATCACAGCAATCTGGCTGGCGGCACCGATGGTGACATCGACGCGCTCAATTGCAGCGAAGAAGTGCTCGACCGTAGTTTCGCGATCAATACCAAAAGCCATTTTCTGGCGACACAGGCCGCGTTGCCCGCAATGCTGGAGCGGGGCAGTGGTGCCATCATCTATACATCTTCGGGCGCGGCAGCGGGCGGTGCGCCGTGGCAGGTCGCCTATCCCATGACCAAAAATGCCATTCATGCTTTGGCCCGCCATGTCGCGTCGAAATGGGGCAAAAAGGGTATTCGGGCCAATGTGATCTGCCCGGGCCTGGTACTGACTGAGGCCGCGCAGATTCACCTCACTGACGAATATCGCGAAAAGGGGTTGCAGGCGATCCCGCACACACGGCTTGGCAAATCCGAAGATATTGCGGCGGCCGTGACGTTCCTTGCTTCGGAAGATGGCGAATGGGTGAACGGGCAAGTGTGGCACGTCAATGGCGGGTCGATCAAACGTGACTGAGCGCACCGCAGAGCCACGGCTGAGCAACCCTTGGCTGGTGCTGTTCATATTGCTGCTGGTGTCGATCTTCAACTTTGCCGATCGTTATCTGGTCACAGGCCTGATCAGCGACATTAAGGCCGAGTTTGGCGTTGACGATGGTTTCATGGGATTGTTGATCGGTCCGGCCTTCGTCGTGCTATATGTTGTCGCCGGGGTGCCAATCGCCCGTCTTGCTGACCGTTCTTCTCGTGTTCTGATCATTGCTGTGGGTTGCATCTTGTGGAGCGCCTGTACTGTAGCAACGGGTTTTGCGACCGGGCCGGTTAGTCTGGCTCTGGCGCGCGTTGGCGTTGGTATAGGCGAAGCGGCCTTTGCAGCGCCTGCCTATTCGCTGCTGGCCGATTATTTCCGGCCTGAAAGCCGGGGCAAGGCCTTTGCTATATTGGGGCTTGCCACCTATTTCGGGCAGATTGCCGGGCAGGCGGGTGGCCCGGCCCTTGGTCAAGCCTTTGGCTGGCATGCGGCATTCTGGATCATGGGCGCTCCTGGCATATTGCTGGGCTTTCTGGTGATAGTGTTGATCCGCGAACCGGCACGGCATCTGGATAAAGCCGGCACGCCGGGGCAGGTGGCCTTGCTCACCATCGTCCACCGCCTGCGCCAGACACCAGCCTATCTGTTGATGATGTTTGCGATGGGGATGGGCACGCTATCGGGTGTTGCCTTTGGCTTTTGGGGTCCGGAACTGTTCGCGCGAGCCTATGAGATGGACCCGGTGCAGGCCAAGTCGGCCTTTGCCATAAGTTTCGGCCTGTCGGGACTGGGCGGTATTCTGATTTTCGGCGCTTTGTCAGATCGGCTGTCGCGGCGTGACGTCGTCTGGCCGCTGCGTCTGTCGTCCATTGCATTGGGCTGCGCGACCGCGATGATTTTGGGGGCGACTTGGTCTGACAGCTTCCATATGGCGCTGTTGTTCGCTGTGCCATCGGGTCTGTTGGGAGGCGGATGGTCGGTGGGCTTTATGGCGATGCTGCAATATCTGTTGCCCGTGCCGTTCCGGGCAAGTGCCACCGCCTTGTTCCTTGCGGCAACAACCCTGATGGGGTTCTTTCTTGGCCCGTGGTTGGCCGGAGAGATCAGTTCCCAGATGGGCGATGGCGGGGATGCATTGCGGATCGGATTGACGGCCGTAATCCCGGTCGGCTTTATAGGGGCGCTGCTGGCATGGCTGGCATGGCTGGCATCCATGCGGATTGAACGCGACAGGGACGCGTTGGCGCTGCCCTGACGCCTCCTTTCGTTGAGCTCAACCTTTAGGCGACCCCGGCAAAGCCATGTAATAATGGCCAGCATTGAGACCGCCATCGACCGACAATTCGGCACCAAAGCAATAGCGCGCATCGTCGGACGCCAGAAAGGCGGCTGCGGCACCAATGTCCTCTGGGTCACCGGCGCGCTGGGCCGGATAGATGCGAAAGGCCTGGTCAATGATCGACCGTTCAACATTGCCGGGGTTGGTCATCGCAGAAACAATACCGCCGGGGTGGATGGAATTGACCCGGATGCCACGCGGCCCCAATTCCAGTGCGCAGCTTTTGGTAAAGCCGCGAACGGCGAATTTGGAGGCGCAATAGGCGCTGAGCGCGTTGGCACCGGAAATGCCGTCCGCCGAACTCATGTTGATGATCGAACCGCCGCGTTGTTCAAGCGCCGGAATGGCGGCCTGAGTACCCAGCATGACGCCAAGGATATTGATATCAAGGATGCGGCGAATTTCGGCTTCGCTAAGGTCATCAATTGTTTTGAAAATGATGACACCGGCATTGTTGACCAGGCAATCAAGCCCGCCAAACTGTGCGACGGTTTGGGCAATTGCGGCCTCCCATTGGGGGCGAGAGGTGACTTCGAGCGTAACAAACAGGGCGGCATCGCCGAGCTCAGCGGCCAATGCCTGACCTTCATCGACAAGAATGTCGGCGATCACGACCCGCGCCCCTTCGGCTATGAAGCGGCGGACGATTCCCTCACCAATGCCGCGCGCACCGCCGCTGACCAGCGCAACTTTGCCTTGCAATCTCTCTGTCATATACCCGTCCTGTGAATGATTGCTAATTTACCGTTTCATAATTACGCAAATTGAAACTATCTAGCGTCTAAATCGCATAAAAGCGAAATAATATGCTGGACTGATCGACAAAGGTTTTGATGGGCAATGGCTGATGCGTTGGGTTGAGCGGCGCTGCATGCCATAAAAGGCATGGACCCCGTCGCTGGCTGCGATTAACTGATGGGTCTGAACAAGGGGCAAAAGCACGCATGAGCGGTGATATTATAATCGATGATTTTGCAATCGACGACGTTGACCTCGCCATTGTGGCTGAGCTGCGCAGGAATGGCCGCGCTACCAACCAGCAAATCGCCAGTCGGCTGGGGCTGACGGCCGCCACGGTTTCTACCCGTATCCGCCGTATGGAAGATGCCGACAAGTTGCGGGTTGTCGCCGTCTCTGATTTTTCGGCGCATGGTTATAATGTTCTGATGGAACTGGCGATTGAGGTGGATGGCCGTCCGGCGTCGAAAGTTGCGGCGGAGCTGGCGGAATTTCCCGAATGTTTTGCAGCGCATCTGGTGACAGGTCGATATGATATCGACTTGCTGGTGGTGCTGCATGATTTCAGCGAATTGCCCGCGCTGATGCTCGACAAATTTTCCAAGGTGAAGGGTATTAGATCAATGATGCCGGGGATTGTTGTCGACGTGATCAAATATCAATTCGATGTGGCGCCGATTGACGCACGGGGGATCGCATGAGCGCGCCTGTTCTTGATGATCTCGACCGCCAGCTGATCGACATTTTGGGACGGGACGCGCGTGTTTCGAACCGCAAGATCGCCGGTGATCTGGGCGTGACCGAGGGGACGGTGCGTGGCCGCATCAAACGCTTGCAGCAAGACAAGCTAATCTCCTTTACCGCCATCACCGATTTCGGTCTGGCTGACGACAGCCGTCTTGCGTTTATTGGCGTGCAGGCAGAGGTCGATAATGTCCGCGATATTGCGCGGCAGATTGGCGAATTGCCAACGGTCAATGCGGTGATGATCGTGATGGGCCGGTTCAACATCCTCGCCTTTTGCTTGTTCAACAATCTCGACAGTCTGCTCGATATAGCCTCTGACGAAATCCTTGCGATTCCCGGCGTGCACCATGTCGAGACGTCGATCGCGGTAAAGACCAT
>JBGSTI010000438.1:0-9797 GCA_041736605.1 Sphingomonadaceae bacterium | reverse complement strand
GGCGAACGTTTTGAATGCCCGCCGGTCTTGCTGCCCGAACGGGTCGGCTTTGAATCCGCCGATGTCTCGACCGCTGAGGGCGAAAGTGCCGCGCATGACCGGCTGAATGCCGATCGCGAGCGGCTTGGCCCGGTCAATCTGGTGGCGGCGGACGAACTGGCCGAGGCGGAGGCGCGGTTCAACGAAGGCCAGGCTGAACAGGCCGAATTGACCGAAGCCATCCACCGGCTGCGCGGCTCAATCGGCAGCCTCAATCGCGAGGGCCGCGAACGGCTGCGTGCGGCGTTCGAGGCGGTGGACGGGCATTTCCGCGTGATATTTGCGCGATTAATCAAAGGCGGACAGGCGCATCTGGCCTTGGTCGACAGCGACGATCCGCTGGAGGCAGGCCTTGAAATCATGGCCCAGCCGCCGGGCAAACGCCTGTCATCGCTGACCCTGCTGTCTGGGGGCGAACAGGCGCTGACCGCCGTCGCGCTGATCTTTGCGCTGTTCCTCACCAATCCCGCGCCGATCTGTGTTCTCGACGAAGTCGATGCGCCGCTGGACGATGCGAATGTTGAGCGATTCTGCGATTTGCTCGATTCGATGGTGACGCAAACGCGCACCCGCTATCTGATCGTGACGCACAATGCCGTAACGATGAGCCGCATGCACCGCCTGTTCGGCGTAACGATGATTGAGCGCGGGATCAGTCGGTTGGTATCGGTGGATCTGGGTACGGCGACCGAATTGGTGGCTTGAGGGCGCTCATGTACCCCGGCGAAAGCCGGGGCCCAGTCTATGGTCAGCCACAATCACCAATGTCGGGACTGGACCCCGGCATTCGCCGGGGTACGGCGTTTCAATCAGCCAATCTCCTCAAAATTCCTGCGGCTCAGGCGGCATTTCCACGGGGCCGGGATCATCAGGCATTTCATCAGGGCCACGGCCCGGCTGGTCTATATCGGGCGCAGGTGGCGGCACACCGGGGGTTTCACGGCCCGGTTCGATCTGCGGCGGTTCCTTAAGCGGCGGCGATTCGGGTGGGACGCTGGCCATGGTCGTTCCTTTGACGATATGGGTTGTCCAATGGGCAACGGACGGTCTGCGCCCTTGTTCCGCATCCCGCCATGATCTGGCGCAAAACAACGAAATGCCCCGCATTGTTACGCCATGGTGCAACGCGCTTGCCCTTTGCGCCGCCCTTCTATAGAGGCCAGCGACTGATTTCCCGCATGCGGGCGTGGCGAAACTGGTAGACGCGCCAGATTTAGGTTCTGGTATCGTAAGATGTGGGGGTTCAAGTCCCTTCGCCCGCACCAGCGGTGTGGCCTTTGGCCACATATGTCCGCTTAACCAGTCAAGAGACGATAGAGAGTTTGAGATGCAGATTGTCGAGACGTTGAACGAAGGCCTGAAGCGCGCGTACACCATCACCATTCCCGCCGCCGACATTGCCGGTCGCGTGGACGCCGAGGTAAAGCGCGTTGCCCCGCAGGTACAAATGCCCGGCTTTCGCCCCGGCAAGGTGCCTGCCAATCTGATCCGCAAGATGCATGGCCCCGCCCTGCACAGCGACGCGCTCAACGCCGCGATCCGCGAAGGCATGGACAAGACCATTGCCGACAAGAAGCTGCGTCCCGCGACCCAGCCCGACATTTCGCTGGGCGAAGGTTATGAAGAGGGCAAGGACGCCGAACTCACCATGGCGCTGGAAGTGCTGCCGGTGATCGAAGTGCCCGCACTCGACAATCTGAAACTGGAAAAGCTGATCGTGCCCGTGGCCGATAGCGAAGTCGACGAATCGCTGGCGCGTCTGGCATCGGGCCAGAAGAGCTTTGTAGAAGCCAAGAAGGGCCATAAGGCCGCTTCGGGCGATCAGGTCATCGTTGATTTCGTTGGCAAGGTCGACGGCGTGGCCTTTGATGGCGGCACGGGCGAAGACATGGCCGTGGAAATCGGTTCAGGCCGTCTGATCCCCGGTTTCGAAGACCAGCTGATCGGTATCAAGGCCGGTGAAGAGCGTCAGCTCAATGTCACGTTCCCCGACGATTACGGCGCTGCCGAACTGGCTGGCAAGCCCGCGACATTCGATATCACCGCTAAGGACGTGAAAGTCCCCGGCGAAACCAGCATGGACGATGATTTCGCCAAGTCGCTGGGTCTGGAAAGCCTGGAGCAGCTGCGCGGGCTTCTCAAGGGCCAGCTGGAGCAGGAACTGGGCGGCCTTACCCGCACCCAGATGAAGCGCGCTTTGCTGGACCAGCTGGCAGCGGCGCATGATTTCGATGTGCCGCCGACCATGGTCGAGGCTGAATTCAGCCAGATCTGGGCACAGCTGGAGCAGGAAGCGGCAAACGAAGAAGACGCCGATGCGGCCCGCGCCGAAATGGAAGCGGAAAAGGACGAATATCGTTCGATCGCTGTGCGTCGCGTCCGTCTGGGCCTGTTGCTCTCGGAAATTGGCCAGGCCAATGGCGTGGAAGTAAGCCAGCAGGAAATGAACATGCTGTTGCAGCAGGCTGCACAGCAATATCGCCCCGAAGACCGCCAGCGTTTCGTGGATTATATCCGCAATGAACCGCTTGCCGCGGCTCAGCTGCGCGCGCCATTGTATGAAGACAAGGTCGTCGACTTCCTGTTCGACAAGGCCGAAGTCACCGAGCGTGAAGTAACCCGCGACGAGTTGCAGGCCGCCATCGAAGCCGAAGACGGTCAGAGCGGCGCTCCAGCAGAAGCCAAAAAGCCCACAAAGAAAGCCCCGGCCAAAAAAGCCGCCAAGGCCGACGATGAAGCGGATGCTGAAAAGCCCGCGAAAAAGGCTCCCGCCAAAAAGGTGGCTAAGGCTGACGATGCCGCAGATGCGGACGACAAGCCCGCCAAGAAGGCCCCGGCCAAAAAGGCGGCCAAGGCCAAGGAATAATCCTGACCGGCTTGAGGCTGGTTTCAGGATGAAAAAAGGGCGGTCCGGCAACGGGTCGCCCTTTTTCGTTGGGGGTTAGCCTATAAATTTCTCGTCATTCCCGCGCAGGCGGGAATCCATCACCCAAGGTATCAAGTCACAAAGAGCGTGCGTTTGTGGGCAATGTCAGGCGATGGATTCCCGCCTACGCGGGAATGACGATGCGTTTTGACTTCCCCCCTCGACCTGCCGCCAAATTTCGTCATTCTGTAACAATCCGGCCCGATGGCGCGAACGGATGCGTAAGGGAGAGCGGGATTGGGCAAGGATTGGGCGCGAAAGCTGGCGGCAGAGGCGGTGGGATCGTTTCTGCTGTTTGCCGTGGTCGTCGGCTCTGGCATCATGGGCGTCGCTTTGGGGGCGGGCAATGACGCAGTCGCCTTATTGGGAAACAGCCTGGCTACTGGCGCGGTCCTGTATGTGCTGATTGCCATGCTGGGGCCGCTATCCGGCGCGCATTTCAACCCGGCGGTGACTTTGGCCTTTGCCTTGAAGCGCGAATTGCCGCCGCTCTTGGCGCTGGCCTATATCGCCGTGCAGATCATCGCTGGAATTGCCGGAGTGCTGGCGGTGCACGCGATGTTCGATCAGCCCTTGATCCAGACCAGCCAGCATGTCCGCAATGGCCCCGGCCAATGGCTGGGCGAAATTATCGCGACATTCGCGCTGCTGTTCACCATTTTCGGCACAATCCGTTTTGCGCCAGACCGCGTGCCCACCAGCGTCGCTTTGGTCATCATCGCTGGTTATTGGTTCACCAGTTCAACCAGCTTTGCCAATCCCGCCATCACCATAGCGCGCAGCCTGACCGACAGCTTTGCCGGAATTGCGCCCGCCGATGTGCCGGGGTTCATCATCGCACAGTTTATCGGCGCGTTGCTGGCGCTGCTGGTCGCCAAATGGCTGTTTGCCGAAGGTCCGGCCCACGATTAACCCACCTTCACGGCTTGCTTACCATTTTCGGTTAGCATGACGATCATGACAATCAGCCATCCCTCGGCGGCATTCCATGCGCGCCAGCCCGCCACTTGCGAAGCCGATGGGATCGCTATCCCCGCCACGCGCCCGAAAAGCGCGGTGAGCAGCGGCGTTGGCCTCGCTGGATTTTTCGGCATGACGCTGTGGGTGATGATCGCGCGCAACTGGCCCGAAATCTCGATGACTCTGGGGCTGCCCGGTCCGTATGAAAAGCTCGACGGCCCCAATTCGGCGCTGATGTGCGTGTTCTTTTCGGGCGTGCCGATGGTTTTGTGGTCGGTGCTGGTCGACAAGGTGCATCTGCGCCCCTCCACGGGGATTGACTGGAAAAGTCCGCGCCCGGTGGCCGACATTCTCGATATTTCGATGACCAAACTGGCCGGGCTTTGGGCAACATGGGGCGGCATTGCCATCCTTTATGGCCTGATGCGCTTTTACTGGCAGGATCCGTATCTGTTTGCGATGAATGTGTTTTCCACCATCGCACCGCCGCTATTTCTGCTGTCGATCCCCTATGTCATCTGGCTGGACCGCTATCTGGTCGAGCCGCGCGATCATGCCTGGCATTTCGGGGCAATGCTGATCGGGCGAGAGACATATTGCCGCGAGGAAGTAAGCCATCACCTGCGCGCATGGGCGGTGAAGGGCTTTTTCATGGCCTTCATGATCTCGATTGTTCCCGGCGGCTTTGGCGAAGTGGTGCGAATCGATATTGCCTCGGTGCTGGGCAACCCGGTCTGGGTGGCGCAATGGGGCATGGCGTTCCTGTTTCTGATCGATGTGCATCTGGCGACGGTTGGCTATCTGCTGACCATGCGACCGCTGGATGCGCATATTCGCACCGCCAATCCCTATCTGGCGGGCTGGCTGGCCGCGCTCATATGCTATCCGCCGCTGATCCTGATGAATGCTGGCGGCCCGCTCGATTATCACGCAGGCGGGGGAAGCTGGGAATATTGGTTCCAGGGCCATGACAGCTTAATGTGGGTCTGGTGCGCGCTGATGCTGATCCTGACGGCCATCTATGCCTGGGCGACAATGGCGTTCGGCATCCGCTTTTCCAACCTCACGCATCGCGGTGTGCTGACCCATGGGCCGTATCGCTTTACCAAGCACCCGGCCTATCTATCGAAAAATGCGTTCTGGTGGCTGGGCACAATGCCGTTTCTGGCGGCCAGCGGTTCAGTGACCGATGCGGTGCGCAACACGGCGTTGCTCGGCATGGTCAGCCTCGTCTATTACTGGCGGGCGCGCACCGAGGAAAAGCACATGATGGTCGATCCCGACTATCAGGCCTATGCCGCCTGGGCCAATGCCCATGCGCCCGTGCCGCGCTTTTTCAGCTGGCTGGCCACCCTTCGCGGGCGACCAGCCAATAGCTGAAACGGCGGGGATTATTCAGGAACGGTGAGCATCCCGGCCAGCGCGCAGCTCATGCTGTCTTCGACCAGCGCATCGGTGTTTGCGCCATAGGCCGCTACGCGCTGTTCAACGCGGGTGCCGATATCGGCCTGAACCTGATCGGTGTTGCGGCCCATTTCCTCGCCCTTTACAAATGCGACGAGCATCAGCGTTTCCAGCTGGCTTTCGAAATTCGAGGCATCGGCGGTTTCGCCCGCATCCTTGGAAACCTGCATCAACGTGGCGGCCACGACCACGCACGTCTGCAAATCATCATAGCTGACATCTTCGGAAATCTGCGCCTGCGCCGGAACGGCGGCAAAGGACAGGGCAAGGGCGGAAACAGCAAGGCTGGACAGGCGGTACATAGGGCTTTCTCCCGGCGGCGATCATGGCCGGACCATCCCGCCTCAACCCCGCTTCACACTTATCAACCCAAAAGCAAACGCGCCA
The DNA here is from genome assembly GCA_041736605.1 of Sphingomonadaceae bacterium. Taxonomy (GTDB): domain Bacteria; phylum Pseudomonadota; class Alphaproteobacteria; order Sphingomonadales; family Sphingomonadaceae; genus JBGSTI01. The sequence continues at coordinate 4,021 of JBGSTI010000438.1, read as the reverse complement.
ATGACATTTGCTGTCATCAACGCCTACTTTCATGCCAAAATGGGAGGGGTATCAGTCGATGCGGCGCACCGTCCGCTTTTCCGGCGCTATGGAGATGCGCAGCGTCTCGCCCGAATTGCCGGGGAAATCGGTGAACATCGCCTCGACCAGATTGGGCACCAGATAGGGTAGGCGGTTCGAGCTGCTCAACGCTTGCGCCTTGCCCTCAAACAAACGGCTGCCATCGACGCGGCGGTCGATCTTCATATCCAGTTCGCTGGTATAGACGGTGATCGATTCGACATCATTCTGGCCAAAGAAAAACGGGTCATGCCAGCCATAGGCAAAGGCGCTGCGCCCATAATAGCCGCCGCGACGCCCATAAAAACCGCCCCATGATCCGCGCCACGGATAGAACGGATCGGCATAGCCAATGCCGGTGCTGCGCAGTTTTTCGCGGCCCTTGTCGACATCATAATCCAGCCTGACCACCAGATCGGCGGTTTCAGGGCTGGCCGCCGGGCTATAGCCCAGTTTCGCCATCTGGCCGCTGACCAACCCTGCATATTGCGAAAATTCAAGGCCGCCCGCCAAAGCCGGATCATCACTGGTCACGGCAAAGCTTTGCCCCTGTGGCGCAGGCAATTGCGAGGCAAAACGCGACACATCCGCCTTGAACGGCGTTGCACAGGCGCTTAGCCCGGCAAGCAGCAAGGGCGCGGCAAGCAGGCCCAGATTGCGGCGGCTGATGATATTTTTGACGGACATGATGGCGACTCCACGCATAAGGGCGTTATGCCCCTGATATTGGGCGTCATCCTGTGCTTGGCAAGGTGAATGCTGATTGAATAAGCGCAGACTCAATCGCGCAGCAAGCCAATGGCCTTATACGCCGCGTCCACGGTCGGTTGCGCCGCAGCCCGCGCCTTTTCCCCGCCCTTGGCCAAAATGGCGTCCAGTGCGCCTGTATCGCCTTTCAGCGCCACGAAGCGGTCACGGATCGGGCGGAGCGTTTCCACCGTGATCTCGGCCAACACCGGCTTGTACGCGCCAAAGCCCTGCCCGCCAAATTGAGCCAACACCGCCTCGGGCGTCGTGTCGGTCAAAGCGGCGTGGATGTTGATCAGATTGCGTGCTTCCGGGCGGCCTTCAAGGCCCTCCAGCTCTGACGGAAGGGCTTCGGGATCAGTCTTTGCCTTGCGGATTTTCTGGGCGATGGTGTCATCATCATCGGCCAGATTGATCCGGCTCATGTCGCTGGGGTCCGATTTGCTCATCTTGGCACTGCCATCGCGCAGGCTCATCACGCGCGCCGCCGGGCCGCCGATAAACGGCTCGGGCAAGGTGAACAGATCGACGCCGAAATCGGTGTTGAATTTGGTGGCGATATCGCGCGCCAGCTCCAGATGCTGTTTCTGGTCCTCACCCACCGGCACATGCGTCGCCTGATAGATCAGCACATCGGCGGCCTGCAGCACCGGATAGGCATACAGGCCAACGCTCGCGCCCTCGCGATTCTTGCCCGATTTTTCCTTGAACTGGGTCATGCGGTTGAGCCAGCCGATGCGCGCCGAGCAAAACAGCAGCCAGGCCAGTTCGGCATGGCCGGGAACCCGCGCCTGATTGAACAGCACCGAGCGATCGGGATCAACGCCGCACGCCACCAACGCTGCGGTCATTTCATGGCAATTCGCCGCCAGCTGCGCTGGTTCATTATAGGCGGTAATGGCGTGCAGATCAGCGAGGAAAAACAGGCAATCGGCCTGATCCTGCATTTTCACCCATTGCTTGATCGCGCCCAGATAATTGCCAAGATGCAGATTGCCCGTGGGCTGGATGCCGGAAACGACGCGCATGAAAATCAGTCCTGTGTGTTGCTGACGGCTTCGGCCTTTGCGCCGCGCCGCTTGAGAATGAGGGCCAGCCGCTCACGATCAATCGCGCCGACCAGAAAGCCAATGGCAAAATAGGTGACCATCCCGGCGCTGACCAAAATCAGCATGCCGCCGATCCGCTGCCAGATATTGCCAAGGAACCATGCGGCAAGCTGGTCATTGAGCCACCACAAAACCCCCGCCATCGCTGCCGCTGCCAGCACCTGGCGCAACAACCGGCCGATCAAATCGCTTTGCAGGCGGAAATGCCCGCGCCAGCGCAGCATGCAATAGAGCAGAATCGTATTGAGCCATGCCGACACCGCGCCCGCCATGGCCAGGCCAACCACGCCATAGGGTTTGATCAGCACAAGGATCAAACAGATGTTGAACGCCAGCGCTATTGCCGCCGTCACCACTGGTGTGCGCGTATCGCCGCGCGCGAAATAGCCCGGCGTCAGAATTTTGACGAGCACATAGGCGGGCAAGCCAGCGACCAGACCCATGACGATCTGCGCCGTCACCACGCCATTTTCAGACGTGAACTTGCCACCAACAAAGAAAGCGTTGACGAACGCTGGCGCGCAGACGCCCAAGGCGACCGCCGCAGGCAGAGTCAACAGCATGGCGAGTTCCACCGCATTGGTCTGAATGCGGCTGGCCGTCACCTGATCGTCAGTGGCCAGCGCGCGCGACAGCATCGGCAGGATTGCGGTGCCCAGCGCGATGCCAACAATGCCCAAAGGCATCTGATTCAGCCTGTCCGCCATGGACAGCAAGGTCAGCGATCCTTGCGGCAGGCTGGTTGCAAAAAATGTGTCGACGAACTGGCTGATCTGGTAAATTCCAGCACCAAATGTCGCGGGCAGAATCAGCGCGCCCAGCCGTTTGACATCACCGGTCATGCGCGGACGACCGATGCGCAGGCTCAAATTGGCGCGGCGCACGCACCACCATAGATAGATCATCTGAACGAGGCCCGAAATCGACACGGAAATCGCCAGCGCAATCACCACGATCCGGTCATTGTCGCTGTCCCCACGCAGCCACCAACCGGCGATGATCCCCGAAATCAGCGTCAGATTGAACAGGACCGGCGCAAAGGCCCCCGGCGCAAAGCGCGAGCGCGCGTTCAAGAGCCCCGATAGCAAAGACACCATGCTGATCAGTGCCAGATAGGGAAAGGTCAGCCGTGAGAGCAGAACCGCGAGGTCGAACTTGCCCGGTACGGTCTGAAAATCGCTGGCCAAAGCCCAGACGATCCACGGCATGGCCAGCATCGCAAGGCCGGTAAAACCCAGCAATATCCACACGAACACCGAAACGACTTCGTTGGTAAAACGCTCTGCCGCATCCTCGCCGCCGCCATCTTCGTGCAGCTTGCGCGAATACATCGGCACGAACGCCACAGAAAACGCGCCTTCGGCAAACAGGCGGCGAAAGGTATTGGGCAGGCGAAAAGCCAGCTGATAGGCGTCCGCCGCCAGCCCCGCGCCCAGCACGCGCGCCAGCAAGATGTCGCGGGCAAAGCCGAATATCCGGCTGAGCAGGGTAAAGCCTGCAATGGTGCCGACGGCTTTGGCCAGACTCATGCGTCTGCGCTCCTCATGTCTCTATCGGCGCAAGGCCCGAAATCAGGCGTTGCCTGCGGGCTCACCCTGCGCGGCCGCGGCCTGTTCCATCTGCATGCGCTGTTGCATGTACAGGCCGCCGAAATCGATGGGTTCCAGCAGCAATTCGCGGAAACCGGCATCGCGCACGGCATTGGCCAGCACGTTACGCGCAAACGGGAACAGGATGCGCGGTGCTTCGGCAAACAGGAACGCATGCGCCTGATCATCGGGCAGATTGCGGATACCGATCAAACCGGCATAGACCAGTTCGATCAGGAACGCGGTGCCTTCATCAGCCTTGGCCGACACGCTGATTTTCAGCTCGACCTCATGCACATCGGGGCCAACGCCGCGCGAACCGATATTGAATTGCACATCGATCTGCGGCTGGGTGGGCCATTGAAAGCTTTCCGGCGCATTGGGATTTTCGACCGACAGGTCTTTGACATATTGCGAGATGATGCCAACGGCGGGCTGATCATCAAGGCCGTTCAGGGCGGTATCGTCCAGAATCGGGCTGGTTTCGGGCGTGTCGGTCATGGCAGTTTTCGGCTT
>JBGSTI010000430.1:0-8617 GCA_041736605.1 Sphingomonadaceae bacterium | reverse complement strand
GGACGGATAATCGCCTTCATGATCCAATATCATCCGCACCGCACGGGCGCGAACCTCCGGCGAAAACTTGTTCGTTGTCTTGCTCATAAGGACTCCATCTACTCAAGAGTTGGAGCCTCCGACAATCCCGGGGCGGTTCAGACGCCCGTCTTTGCCGGACGCTGCCATGTAAATGATAGCGATATTGTCGATGTGAATATCTTCGAACCGATCATGGTGGTGAATTGAATTACGTTCTTTTAGCTCTGTCTTGAAATATTTACCAAAATTTTTGATCAGGTCACCAAACGGTATCTTCGTTCCGGGTTGAACAACGCGCACGGCATCAGATAAGATTTTCATTCGTTCGCTGAACTCATAGAATCGCCCGAAATACATTTCGCATATATGACGCAAATGATCGTAGTGGGTTACCGGCAATTCGCGAAAAGGATACCGCCGGAAATAGTATTCGCAGTCACGTAGGCTTTTTAAGGATGTGACCAAGCCGTAGTAGGACATCACTACTGCGTGTTCGAGGCTGATTGGATCAGGAAGGGGAAAATCGCTCAATCTGACCTTCTCATCGCCGGGCCAAGGATCGTCAACCGCCAGCGTGGCGTGCAGCTTCTGATGGTTCCATTCACGCCAGCCCGCAATGTCATCGAGCTTCTTCATCCAGATGCCGATTGCGGCATCCAAGCAGTCAATTTGAGTCTTCATTTAGAGGGGGTGTCAGTTATCTGCTTCATTGCCAATACTTGACTGAAAGAACGTCGGAATTTGCGAAGTGAGCGGGCTTCGTTGAACGACCAAAAATTTATCAAAATCAGACATCTGCAAAGTTACGCACGAACGCCTCAGTCCCGTTCGGCGCAATCCTCCTACAACCCCCGCCCCACCAGCTCCTTCATGATCTCGCTCGTGCCGCCATATATCCGCCGCACCCGCGCATCGCGCCATATCCGCGCGATGGGATATTCGTTCATATAGCCTGCCCCGCCGTGCAGTTGCATTGCGGCATCACAGATCATCCACTGCGTTTCAGTGTGCCACAGCTTCGACTTGGCGGCCTCTTCGGCGGTCAGTTCGCCGCGCACGTGGCGGGCGATGGCCCAATCGAGATGGGCCCAGCCGATTTGCAGCCGCGCCGCCATGTCCGCCAGCGTGAAACGGGTGTTCTGAAAATCGAACACCAATTTACCAAAGGCCTTGCGATCCTTTACAAAAGCCACCGCTTCATCAAAGGCGCGCTGCGCCGCGGCCTGGGCTGTGATTGAGATCGACAGGCGTTCTTGCGGCAGTTCGCTGACCAGATAGAGAAAGCCGCGATTTTCCTGGCCCAGACAGTTGGTCACTGGCACGCGCACATCGTTGAAAAACAGCTCTGATGTATCGGCGGACCATTGCCCCACCTTGTCGAGATTGCGACCGCGCGAAAAGCCTGCGCGCTCTGCCTCGACCAGGATCAGCGATGTGCCTTTGGCCCCCTGCGTCGGATCGGTTTTGGCAACGGTCAGGATCATCGAAGCATTCTGGCCATTGGTGATATAGGTTTTGGAACCATTGATGACATAATCATCGCCGTCCCGGATCGCGGTGGTGCGAACGCCCTGAAGGTCTGATCCCGCGCCGGGTTCGGTCATGGCGATGGCGACGATATTCTCGCCCGTCAGCAAGGTCGGCAGCACCCGTGCCTTTATGTCCTCGCTCGCATAATGGAGGATATAGGGCATGGTGATATCGGTTTGCAGGGTCAGACTGTCTGACATCATCGCATAGGTGAACTCTTCATTGATCACGGCATTATAGGTGAAATCCAGCCCCATGCCGCCATATTCCGCAGGCATGGTCGGGCATAGCAGCCCGGCCTCGCCCGCCTTGCGCCAAAAGCTGAGCGGCACTTTGCCGTCCTCTTCCCAATCGGCCAGATTGGGTGAAAATTCGGTGGCCAAAAAGCGCCGCACGCTATCGCGAAACGCCTCATGATCACTGGAATAAATGGTCCGGCTGCTGGTATCGAGCATAGTATCCTCAATTGATAAATATGTTTATCGGATTGCCCGCGTGCTTGATCTGAGTCAATGTGAAAATTTTGCGTATGCTATTTACGCATATTGACTGAGCGCGTATGTTGCGACTCATAAACAAGATGGAGAGTGACATGGCATCAAATCCGGCGGTGCAGGCCGACGACCTGGCGACAATGGACGTCTCGCGCGGCGAGCTATATGAACATGGCACATGGCGGCCATTGCTGGCCCGGCTGCGCGCCGAAGCGCCGGTGCATTATTGCCCAGACAGCATTTTCGGCCCCTATTGGTCGATCTCCCGTTATGAGGATATCGTGGCGGTTGAAGCCAATCCCGAGGTGTTTTCTTCGTCATGGGAACATGGTGGCATCGTGATTTTCGACATGCAGGATACCAATGTGCAGCTGCGCATGTTCATCGCGATGGACAATCCCGAACATGATGAAAAGCGCAAGACCATTGCCCCGGCCCTGACGCCCAGCGAGATGCAGAAACTGGTCGCGCCGCTGCGCCAGCGCACATGCGATGTGCTAGACGCCTTGCCCGTGGGCGAGCCGGTCGATTGGGTCAGCAATGTATCCATCCCGCTGACCACGGCGATGATCGCAACCCTGTTTGACTGGCCCTGGGAGGAGCGCGACAAGCTGCCTATCTGGTCAGACTGGGCGGCAAAGATCGACGTCGGCCCAGACCCCGAACTGAATGCCGAGCGCGAGGCGCATGTGTTTGAAATGGCCGCGGCGTTCAAAAAACTGTTCGATGAACGCAAGGCACAGCCGCCCAAGGCCGATCTGTTATCGATGATGGCGCATTCCACCGCCATGGGCGATATGGACGAGCAACGCTTTATCGGCGCGATTGCCCTGTTGCTGGTGGGCGGCAATGATACCACCCGCAATTCGATGTCGGGCCTGGTTGATTTCATCACCAAAAATCCCGATCAATGGGCCAAGGTCAAGGCCGATCCCGCCTTGGCCACCACCGCCGCCACCGAAACCATCCGCCTGCAAACTCCCATCGCCCATATGCGCCGTACGGCGGTGGCCGATTATGAACTGAACGGCCAAACCATCAAAAAAGGCGACAAGGTGGTGCTGTGGTATAATAGCGGCAATCGCGACGAAAGCGTGTTTGCCGATGCCGAAATCTGGGACGTGACTCGTGCCAATAGCCGCCGCCATTTGTCCTTTGGCTATGGCATCCATCGCTGCCTCGGCGCGCGTCTGGCCGAGCTTCAACTGCAAACGCTGATCGAGGAAATGGTGGCCCGCAATATGGAGATAGCCCTTGCAGAAACGCCCGAACGTATCCCATCTTGCTTCACGCACGGGTTCCACAAGATGATGGTCCAGATCAGCAAGGGTTGAGGATATGAGCGCCGATTTCAAACGCTATAAATGCCTTAATTGCGGCGTTATCTATAACGAGGCCGAGGGCTGGCCTGATGATGGCATTGCCCCCGGCACATTATGGGCCGACGTGCCCGACGAATGGATCTGCCCCGAATGCGGATCGGAAAAGCGCGATTTCGATATGGTGGATTGGGACTGAGACACTCAGCCCTTCACCATATCGAGCGCGATGTCGACGATCATGTCCTCTTGCCCGCCAACCATCTTGCGGCGGCCCGCTTCGGTCAGGATTGCGCGCGTATCGACGCCATGGTCAGCCGCGGCTTTTTCGGCATGACGCAGAAAGCTGGAATACACCCCGGCATAGCCCAAAGTCAGCGTTTCGCGATCAACACGTACGGGCCGATCCTGTAATGGACGCACCAGATCCTCTGCTGCGTCCATCAGCGTGTAAAGATCACAACCATGGTTCCAACCCATGCGATCCACCGCCGCGATGAATACTTCCAGCGGCGCGTTGCCAGCCCCCGCGCCCATGCCCGCCAGCGACGCATCTACGCGAACGGCCCCGTTCTGAACTGCCACAATCGAATTGGCGACGCCCAGCGACAGATTGTGGTGCGCGTGTACGCCGCGCTGCGTTTCGGGTTTCAGCACCCGGTCATAGGCTTGCAGCCGCGCGGCATATTCATCCATGTTCATCGCGCCGCCGCTATCGGTTACGTAAACGCAATGTGCGCCATAATCTTCCATCAGCTTGGCTTGGCTGGCCAAGGCGTCGGGCGCGGTCATGTGGCTCATCATCAAAAAGCCGGAAACATCCATGCCCAGATTGCGCGCGGCTTCGATATGCTGTTTCGATACGTCTGCTTCGGTGCAATGCGTGGCGATGCGCACCGAACGCACGCCAAGGTCATAGGCGCGTTTCAGATCATGCACCGTGCCAATCCCGGGCAGCAGCAAAGTGGTCAGCACGCTATGCTCCAGCACCTCGGCCACCGCGCCGATCCAGTCCCAATCGGTATAGGCGCCAAAGCCGTAATTGAAGCTGGACCCTTGCAGGCCGTCGCCATGCGCAACTTCGATGGCATCCACCTTGGCATTGTCCAGCGCCTTGGCAATCGCCTTGACGTGATCCAGCCCATATTGGTGACGGATGGCGTGCATACCATCGCGCAGGGTGACATCCTGAATGTACAGCTTGGTGCTCGTGGGATCAAAGGTCATGCTGCCATCCTTTCCGCGATACGTTCGGCGGTGCGCAGCCCGGCCGATGTCATGATATCCAGATTGCCGGCATAGGCAGGCAGATAATGCGCCGCCCCCTCTACTTCCAGGAAAATGCTGACTTTCAGGCCGGTAAAGCTGGTCTGGCCAGTTTCGGCCATTTCCGGAATGCGCAAGGGCGCGTTATCGCCGATGCTTTCAAACTGCACAGCCTGTTTCAGCCGGTAACCCGGCACATAAGACTGCACTTCGGCGACCATATCCGCCACCGATTGGGCAATGGCCGACCGGTCTGCATCGTCGCACAGGCAATAGACCGTATCGCGCATGATCAATGGCGGTTCGGCGGGGTTCAGAATGATGATCGCCTTGCCGCGCGTCGCGCCGCCAACATCGACAATCGCCTGGCTTGTCGTTTCGGTGAACTCATCAATATTGGCGCGCGTGCCGGGGCCCGCGCTTTTGGAACTGATCGATGCAACGATTTCGCCATAATGCACCTTGGCGATGCGATTGACGGCATGGACCATCGGAATCGTCGCCTGTCCGCCACAGGTGACCATGTTGACATTGGGCGCGTCCAGATGGTCAAGGCCATTGACCGGCGGGATGACATAGGGCCCGATCGCAGCGGGCGTTAAGTCAACCACGCGCTTGCCATGCGCCTGTAACAGCGCATTGTGATGGTGATGGGCGCCCGCCGATGTGGCATCGAACACGATCTTGATATCGGCAAATTCCGGCATCGCGATCAGGCCATCAATACCGCCTGCGGTTACGGCCACGCCCATGCGCGCCGCGCGTTTCAGCCCGTCCGATTCCGGATCAATGCCAACGAATGCGCCCATTTCCAAGGTTTGCGACAGGCGCATGATTTTGATCATCAGATCGGTGCCGATATTGCCTGATCCGATAATGGCAACTTTGGTCTTGGCCATGGCTTAAGCCTTTCCATAATGAAATTGAACATCGCCCAAACCGCCAACAATGGCGCGAACATGATCGCCCGGTGTCAATGTCACCATTGGCCCCAATGCCCCGGCCAGCAGCACGTCGCCCTTTTTCAAAGGCTCACCGCGCTGTGCCAAGGTGGATGCCAACCAGGCAGCGGCATTCAGCGGATGGCCGAGCGCTGCCGCGCCTGCGCCCAGCGAAACGATCTGGCCGTTGATTTCCATCACCATGCCTGCGCTGTAAATATCCAGCCCGTCGAGCAGCTTGCCCTGATCAGAGAGCACATAAAAGGCTGAGGAGCCATTATCGGCCACCGTATCGGCAAAGGTGATTTTCCAGTCGGCAATGCGGCTATCGACAATTTCCAGCGCAGCATGAACTGTGGCAATGGCAGCGGCGGCCATTTGCGGTGTCGTATCGGGATCGGTCAAATCAGCGCCCAGTACGAACGCAATTTCAGCCTCTGCCTTGGGTTGCAGGCATTTGGCGGGATCAAGATTGCCGCCATCCTTGATTTCCATATCATCGAACAGCACGCCGAAATCCGGCTGATCAACGCCCAATTGGTTCTGCACAGCCTTGGCCGTCAATCCTGCCTTGCGGCCAACGATGCGGCGACCCTGATCCTGCCAGAAACGGGTATTGATGGATTGCACAGCATAAGCGCCCACCACATCCACCGGGTCCAGCCATTGGCGCATCGGCGCAATGGCACCCTTGGCATAGGCGTCGCGCAGCGCACGGGCGGCGGCATCATGGATCGTATCTGTCATCAGGCGTCCTCTTTGTATCACCTGTGATTTAGCGCCAATTGCCGCTTTGCTCCAGCCATGCCGTCTGATAGTTTATCACTATGCGAGAAACTGAAACATCGCCGCTACGCAGTCTGGCCCTGATGGAGGCCGTGATTGCCGATAATGGTGCATCCAGCCTATCGGCCATTGCGCGGCAAATCGCCATTCCTGTGCCAACGGCCCACCGCCATATCAACGCCCTGGTCCGTGCAGGCTGGCTGGTCGCAGCAGGCTATGGCCGCCATCGCGCCGGTCCGCGTCTGGGCGCACTTGCCCATTTGATCGATGAAAAGGATATGCTGATCAACGCGGCCGCGCCCGTGCTTGAACGCCTGGCGGCAGACACAGGCTGTATAGTCCATCTGGGCACGCTCGATAATGACATGGTCACCTATCGCCTGAAAATGGGGCGAGGGTCAGACCGGCTGTTTACCAAGGTCGGAATGCAGCTTGAGGCCTATTGCTCGGGCATCGGCAAGGTGCTGCTGGCACATTTGCCACAGGGGGAACAAAGCACCTATCTGAAAAACGGCCCGTTCATTGCGCTGACCCAGCATACGTTGACCGATCCAGAGCAAATCCGCTCTGCTCTTAATAGTGCCGCCAGCCAAGGCTTCGCCATAGATGATGAAGAAGCAGCACTGGGTCTGCAATGCGTCGCTGTGCCAGTGCGCAACCCGGCAGGCCGCGTAGTTGCCGCCATTTCCGCATCACGGGCCAAGGCTGACCCTGCGAAATTTACTGTGGCGGATTTGATAGACCGGCTGAAACAGGCGGCATTCCAGATTTAGCCGCGATGCACCTGTGAATAGGCGCTGCGGAAATAGAGCAGGGGGTTGCCCTCTGCGCTGGCCTCTAATGCCAGCACCCGGCCAAGCACGATCCAATGATCGCCGCCTTCCAGAACCGAGTGCACCTCGCACTCGATGCTGGCCAAGGCGTTGTGAATCAAGGGCACACCATTTGCGGTGATGCTGTAATCAATGTCGGCAAATTTATCAGGCGTTGGCGTTGCAAAGGAACGGCACACCGCCTCTTGCTCTTCGGCCAACAGATTGACACAGAACCGGCCGGCCTTCTCGATCTTGGGCCAGGTGGATGATCGTTTGTCGGGGCAAAAGGCGACCAGCGGCGGATCGAGCGAAATCGACGTAAACGACGTTACCGCCATGCCAACCGACTGCCCATCAACGGCAACCGCCGTGATTACCGCTACGCCCGTGGCATGACAGCCCAGAACGCGGCGGAACAGCAAGGGATCGATGCCATCGGGCGTGATTGTTGGTGCGGTCATGCTGGCCAAATCGCCGAAAATACAACCCATGTCTAGGGTCAGGACCGATTTTATCTGATATCATCAATCTGGCCCGAAAATCGCCATTGCGCACCGCCAGATCATATCGTCATTTGCGCCATTGGCCGATCCTTCGTAAGATATGGGCAGCGAACAAATTTCCCATATTTTGCCGATGGATATGGCGCTATCTTGGCGCAAATCCTGATCATTGACCGGAGTTACCCTTTCCATGGCACGTGCCACCAATATCAAAATGCGGTCCTGGCTGTTTGCGCCGGGTGACAGCGACCGGAAAATGACCAAGGCGCTGGGCGGCCCTGCAGATATTGTGTTGCTGGACCTAGAAGATGCGGTGACGACGGATAACAAGCCGTTGGCCCGCCAATTGGTGCATGATTTCCTGATCACCAATGCCGACCAGCGCGAACGGATATGGGTGCGCGTCAATCCGCTGGATGGGCCGCATACGCTGAATGATCTGGTGGCGATCATGCCCGCCCGCCCCGGCGGCATCATGCTGCCCAAGGTCTATGGCCGCGCCGATGTAGAGTTGCTGGACAGCTATTTGACGGCGTTTGAGGCAGCGCATGGGCTGGATCGCGGGTCTACCCCGGTCATCGTGCTGATTACCGAAACCGCCGAGGCCATGTTCCATACGGGCAATTACAAGGGCGCACCGCGCGTCGTCGCGTTAACCTGGGGCGCAGAGGATCTGGCCGATTCTATTGGCGCGAGCAGCAATCGCAATGCAGATGGCAGCTATAGCTTCACCTATGAACTGGCGCGGAGCCTGACGCTGCTGGGCGCGGCCACTGCCGGTGTTCCTGCCATCGAGACGATTTGTGCCGATTTTAAAGACATGGACGCGCTGCGCCTGCGTGCGGAAAAGGTGCGGCGTGATGGCTATCGCGGCATGCTGGCCATCCATCCGGCGCAGGTGGACGTAATCAACGCCGCCTTTACGCCCAGCGATTCAGAAAT
>JBGSTI010000529.1:0-4098 GCA_041736605.1 Sphingomonadaceae bacterium | reverse complement strand
CCAGCAGCGCATCATCGGTCGACCCCTGCGCCACGCTTTCGCGCCCGATCATCACCAGTACCGGCACCGCCAGCGGGCTAACGCGCTCCAGCGGCACATGCAGGATTGTATCCGCCGCGCGGTCCATCAGGTCGCCCAGCCGCCCGATATCGGTCATCCGCGCCCGCGCATCGGCCCAGGCTGCTTCGATCAGCACATGGCCGGGCTCGTATTTTTGCAGCACATCGTAAATCAGGTCGGTCGAGAACGTCACCTGCTTGCCGGTCTTGCGCTTGCCCGGTTGCTGGCGTTCCACCAGCCCGCTGATTACGGCCACGTCGCGAAACGCACGTTTCAAAAGGTAGGAATTTTGCACCCAATGATCAAACTCCTCCGCCAAAATGTCGCGGGAGAACAGGCGGCGTGGATCGGTGACGGGCTCGACGCTCCAGCAGGCAAGCGCGTAATCGCTGGCGACAAAGCCCATCGGCATCAGGCCCTGATCCTCCATCCGCCGTGTCAAGAGCATGCCCAGCGATTGGTGCGCATTCCACCCCTCGAACGGATAGGCGACCATATAATGACGGCCATTATGCGGGAAAGTCTCGACCAAAAGCTGGTCCGGCTCTGGCAATTGCGAGCGCCAGTCCTGCATTTCCAACCATTCGCGCACGTCATCGGGAAAGCGGCCCCAACCGGCGCGATCAACCAGCATATCGCGCACTCGCGCCGCCAGATGCGTGGTCAGCGGCAGGCGCGCGCCGTTGTAGCTGGGAATATCGGCGGCATTTTTGGACGCGCGCACGATCAGGTCGCTGTCTTTGATCTGCTCAACCTCCAGCCCCATGCCGGCAAAGATGAACGTATCACCGGGGCTAAGTGCGGTGCCGAAATTTTCCTCGACCTTGCCCAGCGAACGGCCATTTTTGAAGCGTACGTTGAGCATCATTGAATCGACAATAATGCCTGCATTCAGCCGGTGCTGAGCCGCCAGTTGCGGATGCGCCAGCCGCCAGCGGCCATCATCCTGCCGCACGATCCGGCGGAATTTGTCATAGGCGCGCAGGGCATAGCCGCCATTGGCGACAAAGCCGATGACACGCTCCAGCATCGCGGCGTCGATCCACGCATAGGGCAGGCTGGACCGGATTTCATTCAGCAGCTCGCCCTCATCAAACGGCCCGGCACAGGCCAGCCCCATGATATGCTGGGCCAGCACGTCCAGCCCGCCGGGGCTGAAGACCTCGGCATCGCGCTGTCCGGCGACTACCGCATCATAGGCGGCCTGCGCCTCCAGATATTCAAAACGATTGCCGGGGACCAGCAGCGCGCGGCTTGATTCATCCAGCCGATGATTGGCGCGGCCAATGCGCTGTAACAGGCGCGATGAGCCCTTGGGCGCGCCCATCTGGATCACGCAATCCACATCGCCCCAATCGATCCCCAGATCAAGGCTGGCCGTGGCGACCAGCCCGCGCAATTCGCCGCGCGCCATCGCGCTTTCCACCTTGCGCCGCGCCTCTGGCGACAGCGATCCGTGATGGATGCCAATGGGCAGCATCGCGTCATTGGCTTCCCACAATTTCTGGAAAATGAACTCGGCCAGAAAGCGGGTGTTGCAGAACACCAAGGTCGTGCGGTTGCGGGCAATCTGTTCCAGCACTTGAGGAATGGCATAATGGCCCGAATGCCCGGCCCAGGGCACGCGCCCTTCGGGGAGCAGGATTTCAAGGTCTGGCGGTGCGCCCTCTTCGCCCGTCACCAGCCGGATTGAATCCAGATCACCATCGGGGGCCAGCCACGCCATGTACAGATCAGGATCGGCGACCGTGGCAGACAGGGCGACCCGCTGCATGTCCGGGGCCAGGCTTTGCAGGCGGGCCAGCGACAGCGCCAACAGATCGCCGCGCTTGCCATTGGCAAAGGCGTGGACCTCGTCAACGATCACCCGTTTAAGGCTGGCAAACAGGGTGGCGCTTTCGGGATAGCTGAGCAGCAGGCTGAGCGACTCCGGCGTGGTCAGCAATATATGCGGCGGTTTGGTGCGTTGCCGCGCCTTGCGATCCGATGGCGTATCACCGCTGCGCGCCTCGATGCGGATATCCAGCCCCATTTCGGCCACCGGGGTCAGCAAATTGCGCTGCACATCATGCGCCAGCGCCTTTAATGGCGAAACGTACAGCGTGTGCAGGCCATCAAAGGGCGAATCGGCCAGATCAATCAGGCTGGGCAAAAACCCCGCCAGCGTTTTGCCCGCGCCCGTGGAGGCCACCAACAGCGCATGATGGCCGCTACTAACCACATCAATCATTTCGGCCTGATGGCGGCGCAAGGTCCAGCCACGCTGCGCAAACCATTGTTCGAATTGGGAAGGGAGCGCGGCCATAGTGTTTAAGATAGGCGTTGGACGCGCTTTGGCCAACGGGCTTGGCGTGCGCGGCACAGATAAAAAAAGGGCCGGTCCCGAAGGGCCGACCCATGAAAGTCTTTAGGAGAGGATGCCTGATAGGCCTCATCTTTGTGCGCCGCACAAGTTTCGTTTGCAACTGCGTAATGTGCAAATGCGATTGCAAATTTTGCAATTTGGGAAAGAGGTTTGCGTTTTGAAAATTCAGTTTCGCGATACGCCACACGCCGCCAGATGGGTGTCGATGGTTGCTATCAGTCGCGTAAGGCCCGCCTCACTACTGGACTCGGCCCGCGCGACCAGCATCGCTTGCGTGTTTGAGGCGCGCAGCAGCCACCAGCCATCTGCTGTGGCAACGCGCGCGCCGTCCAGCGTGTTGACGTTTGCCCCTTCGGCTTGCAACCGCGCCAGCACGTCATCAACAATCGCGAATTTCCGCGCCTCATCGACCGTAAAGCGCAATTCGGGCGTGCTGATCGTCGCAGGAATAGCATCAAACAGGTCTGTGACGCTGTGCCCAAGGCTTGCGACGGCGCGGACCAGGCGCACGGCGGCATAGATCGCATCGTCAAATCCGGGCCAATCATCGGCGAAAAAGATATGCCCGCTCATTTCTCCGCCCAATAAAGCGCCCGTTTGCACCATTCCGGACTTCATCCAGCTGTGCCCCGATTTCCAGATGATCGGCTGCCCGCCCAGCGCCGCCACATGGTCAAATAGCTGCTGGCTGCACTTGATATCGCCCATGATGGCTGCACCCGGCGTGGTTCGCAAAATATCCTCGGCGAAAATCTGAAGCAATTGATCGGCCCAGATCACGCGGCCTTGGCCATCGATCACACCGATCCGGTCGCCATCGCCATCAAAAGCCACACCGAAATCGAGATTGTTGGCCGCGACCACGCGGCGCAAATCGACCAAATTTGCCTCAATCGTGGGATCGGGATGATGATTGGGAAAATGGCCATCGACGTTTGTAAACAGCAAATGATGCTCGCCGGGCATCCTTTTGGTCAGATGGTCGATAGCCGGTCCGGCCGCGCCGTTGCCGGCATCCCAGGCGATACGCAAGGCGGGTATGTCGGCAGGCAATCCTTGCAACAGCCGGTCGATATAGCAGCCCATGATGTCGACCCGCGTCACATGCCCTGCGCCACTATCCCAATCACCCGCCGCCGCCATCGCGCCCAAGGCCTGAATATCCGGCCCGAAAAACGGCCGATGTTGCATCACCAGCTTGAAGCCATTGTGATGGGCGGGATTATGGCTGCCGGTTATCTGAATGCCGCCATGTACGTCGTCCAGCGCCTGTTCGGCGAAATTTAGCATCGGCGTGGGGCCAAGGCCGATATCGACCACGGCGATTCCGGCGTCCGTTGCGCCTGTCATCAGCGCCGCTGCAAAGCCGGGCGAACTGATCCGTCCATCGCGCCCGACCACCAGTTTGCGCCCGCCTGCGCGCCGGATCAACGTCGCAAAACTGCGCCCCACGGCATAGGCATCCGCCTCGGTCAGCCGTTCGCCAACGGGGCCGCGAATGTCATATTCGCGCAAAGCTTAGCGGTGGAATTGGTGCGCCATAGGTGGGCTCATGTCCGGCGACACCCCATCAATAATACCCCCCTTTCGTCACCCCCGCGAAGGCGGGGGTCCATCACCCGATAATGCGGCCGCGCCAAAGGGTGATGGATTCCCGCCTTCGCGGGAATGAC
>JBGSTI010000305.1:0-1794 GCA_041736605.1 Sphingomonadaceae bacterium | reverse complement strand
ATGATGTGATTGGCGACCGGGCGCTGGGCAGCGAGCCGATGCGCGTGGCGGCCCTCGGGAGGGCGACGCTCGAAGGACTTCAGGCGGGCAGCGTGGTTGGCATCGTCAAGCATATGCCGGGCCATGGCCGCACCACCTGCGATACGCACAAGGATTTGCCGACGGTCACCGCCGATGATGCGGAGCTCGAAACCGATCTGGCCCCGTTCCGCGCACTCAATTGGGCGCCGATGGGCATGACCGGGCATCTGGTGTTCACTGCCTGGGACAGCGAGCGCCCAGCCACGCAATCGCCCTTGGTCATCGAACAGATTATTCGCCAGCGTATCGGTTTTGATGGGCTGTTGATGACCGATGATCTGGATATGGAGGCGCTGTCGGGCAGTATTCCGGAGCGCGCGGCGTTGAGCGTGGCGGCGGGATGCGATCTGGCGCTCAATTGCTGGGCCAAGATGGATGACATGATTGGTATTGCCGACGCGTTGCCCGATATCACCCCGCAGGCGCTGGACCGGCTGAACCGGGCGATGGCGACGATAGCCGATGCCCAAGGCAACGTCGATCAAGCAGCGATGCTGGCCAAACGGGATAGCTTGCTGGCGCTGGCATGATCGATCCGGCGGACACGCTTCTGGAAACGACTGAGCTGGCCGCCAGTGATGCGCCTGCCCTGCCGCTGGGCGCGTCTGATCCGTTTGAAGCCGCCCTGATTACTGCCACCCCATCCGATGATGCGATGATCATCGATATTGACGGGTGGGAAGGGCCGCTGGACCTGCTGCTCAATCTGGCGCGCGCGCAAAAGGTCGATTTGCGCCAGATTTCGATCCTGGCGCTGGTTGAGCAATATCTGGCCTATATCGACAATGCCGAATCGATGAAGCTGGAACTCGCCGCCGATTATCTGGTGATGGCGGCGTGGCTGGCCTATCTCAAATCCGCTTTGCTGCTACCGCGCGATCCCGATGTCGAGCCGTCGCCTGAGGAGCTGGCATGGCGGCTGCAATTGCGGCTGCAAAGGCTGGACGCCATGCGCGATGGCGGGGCGCGGCTGATGGCACGCGACCGGCTGGGCCGTGATGTGTTTGCACGCGGCGCGCCCGAAGGATTGCGGGTTGATGTGCGCCGCCAATGGCAGTGCAATCTGTTCGATCTGATGACCGCCTATGGCCAGGTTCAGGCGCGCAGCCAGCCTGCGATCCACCATGTTGCAGCCCGCGCGATCCTGTCGCTGGAGGATGCGCTGGCGCGGCTATCGGCGCTGATCGGCATGGCGGTGGACTGGACCGCGCTGGAAAGCTTTTTGCCGCCGTCTGCGGGCCGGGCGACGCGCAAATCGATGCTGGCGTCCAGTTTCGTCGCCGCGCTGGAACTGGCCAAGCAGGGCAAGGTCGAATTGCAGCAGGATGGCATCTTTGCGCCGCTGATGCTGCGGGCAGGCACAGCGTGAGCGACGGTTTGACCGATTGGCATCGCGCACTGGAGGCCTGCCTGTTCGCCTCTGAAACGCCGATGAGCTTGGCAGACCTGAAAGTGCAACTCATCGCGCATTGGGGTGAGGACGAAGTCGCCACCCTTGATCTGGCGGGCCTGCTGGCCGATCTGGCCAGCCATTATCAGGGGCGGGGAATTGAACTGGTCCAGCGTGGCAAGGCCTGGCATTTCCAGACTGCGCCCGACATGGCCGGGCTTTTGCGCCGCGAGCGGGCCGAACCACGTCGTCTTTCGCGCGCGGCGGTGGAGACGCTGGCGATCATAGCCTATCATGAGCCGGTCAGCCGGGCGGAGGTCGAG